>DASSBQ010000367.1:0-14322 GCA_035698625.1 Nitrospiraceae bacterium | reverse complement strand
GGCTGGGCCTCACCGATGCGGCGGGACACCTTATGGCTTCGACCGATCCTTCTCCGGCGTCCGGCGGCCATCGGACGACGCCCGATTTGCATACGAGCCCTCGGCAGACATCTGTCCACTTTCTCCTCGAGAGACGCCGTTCCGGAGAATCGGAGGAGGGAGCCGTGTCCGTGAACTTTTCCGCCCCTATCCATGATGCACGGGGATCGTTTCAGGGCGTCGCGACCAGCCGGGTGCCGCTGAATCGACTCAAACCGATCTTGGAGCAGGAAAGCTTGCTCCGCGAGGACAGTGATGAAATCTACGACTGGCTGTTGCTGGATCGGGAAGGGACCATCATTCTCGAAAAGCATACGCCGAACGAACACAATGAGATCAGTAAGCCGATCCTTCAATCGTCGGCCTTGGCCATGGCCGATTTGAGTCCCGGTTTCCTAGAAGAACTGGACCAACGCCGGCGCGTTCCCGTCCTGACCGGGTACGCGAGAACGAAGGGATATGAGACGTTCACTGGCTTTCAATGGATAGTCCTGATCCGGATCGACCGCGAGCATGCTTACGTCCCGATCGATCGGCTGATTTGGACGGTGGGCGGCATCGGCCTCCTGGTGCTGGCGCCGTTGACCGGATTCGGCATCTGGGCGTCCTGGAAACTCGGCCGCGAACACCACAATTTAATGGTCGCGCGGCGGCATTTGGAGCGCTCAGTGGCGGAACTGGGGCGTTCCAATGCCGAATTGCAGCAGTTCGCCTATGTCGCTTCACATGATTTACAAGAGCCGCTGCGCATGGTGAGCAGCTACACGCAACTCCTGGCGAAGCGCTTCAAAGGTAAACTTGACGCCGATGCAGACGACTTTATCGGCTTTGCCGTCGATGGAGCCGCGCGCATGCAAAAATTGATACAGGATCTGCTGGCGTATTCCCGAGTCAGCACCAGAGACATGGATCGGCAGACGATGTCGATGGAAACCGTCCTGCGATATGCGGCCGACAATCTCCAAGTCACCATGAAGGAGGCGGAGACCATTGTGACCCACGATCCGTTGCCCTCGGTGAAGGCGGATGAACGGCAAATCACGCAGCTGTTTCAGAACTTGATCAGTAACGCGATAAAGTTTAGAGGACAGCAGCCGCCGCGAATCCACGTATCCGCGAAACGCTTGGACACGGAATGGCTCTTTTCGGTGCAAGACAATGGGATCGGGATCGACTCGCAATACGCCGACCGCATATTTGTCATATTCCAGCGGCTGCATAATCGGGAAGAATACCCGGGAACCGGCATCGGGCTGGCGATTTGTAAGAAGGTCGTCGAGCGGCACGGGGGACGCATCTGGGTGGAATCCGAATCCGGAAAGGGATCGACCTTCTTCTTCACCCTGCCGGATGCCGAACATATGGGAAGCTTCAGCACACAATGAAAGGAGTACGGCACACATGGTCCCAGAGTTGTTGAAGCCGATCGAAATTCTCTTGGTCGAAGACAATCCGGGCGACGTCCGCCTCACAAAGGAGGCGCTGAAGGAGGCGAAAGTCATCAATAACCTCACTGTGCTCAAAGACGGGGTGGAAGCCTTGGCCTTTCTGCGGCAGGAGGGGCCGTATGCGGCGGCGAAGCGACCTCATCTGATCCTCCTTGATTTGAATCTTCCGAGAAAGGACGGGAGGGAAGTCCTGGCTCAAATCAAAGCCGATGACGCGTTGAGACGGATCCCCGTCGTCGTGTTGACGACATCGGAAGACGAGCAGGACGTGTTGAAAAGCTATAATCTTCATGCCAACTGCTATGTGACGAAGCCGGTCGATTTGGAGCGGTTCATCAAAGTGGTTCGGTCAATCGAGGATTTCTGGCTCGGGATCGTGGTGCTCCCGGCCAACGGCAAGGAGTAAACTCTCCCATGGACGACGCCTCCACGCATATTTTGCTCGTCGAGGACAATGCGGGCGATGCCCGGCTGTTGCGCGTGCTGCTGGCGGAAGCCGATCACGGCCGGTTCCGGGTCACTCATGTTGATCGGCTTGCCAAGGGAATCGCGTGCATGCAGGAAGGAGGCATCGCGCTCGTATTGCTCGATCTGTCCTTGCCGGACAGCCATGGATTCGACACGCTCAACCGCATGCATCAAACAGCCATGGGCATTCCGATCGTGGTGTTGACAGGGATCGAGGATGAAGCGCTGGGACTGCAACTGATTCAACGCGGCGCGCAGGATTATCTATTAAAGGCTCAGGTGACCGCCCCGCTGTTGCATCGCTCGCTGCGGTACGCCATCGAGCGGGCGCGAATGGCCAACGAGCTCTGTGACAAGACGACGTTCTTGCAGTCCGTGCTCGACAATGTGGCCGATGGCGTGGTCATGGCCGATGAAACTGGGGCGTTTAGAGTCTGGAACCCCGCCGCTGAACGCATTGTCGGCGCCGGCCCGGCCCGGATAGCGAGCGCCCAGTGGTCTTCGCATTTCGGGCTGTTTCTGCCGGATGCGACGACGCCTTACCCTCCCGATGAACTTCCTCTGGTCAAAGCCATCCATGGCGAGTCGGTGGACGAGGTCCTTGTCGTCGTCCGCAGCATGAACGGGCCTCGGAAGGCATGGCTCAGCGTGAACGCGCGCCCGCTGCGGGATGACCGTGGCCGCCCCAAGGGCGGCGTGGCGGTCTTCCGGGATATCACCGAGCGGAAACGGACCGAGGAAGCCCTGCGGGAAAGCCAAGAGCGGTACCGATTGCTGATCACAAAAGCCAACGACATCATTTACCGGACGGATCCCATGGGACAATTCACGTTCGTGAATCCCGTCGCCATGCGGATCATGAAGTATACGGAGCAAGAGCTGTTGGGCCGCCGGTTCGTTGATTTGATTCATCCCGATTACCGCATAGCAGCGGAGCGGTTCTATGGGCGCCAGTTCGTCCGCCGACGACCCAGCACGTATTACGAATTTCCGGCTTTGGCCAAGGATGGAAGCGAGATTTGGATCGGTCAGAATGTGCAGATCTTGCAAGAAGAAGGCGTGATCATTGGGTTTCAGGCGGTCGCCCGCGATATCACGGAACGCAAACGGGCAGAGGACGCGAGGCTGGAAGGAGAGGAGCGCTTCCGGTCGATCGTGCAATCCTCCAACGACGCGATCATCTTGATGGATACCGAGGGGAACGTCACCTTCTGGAACAGAGGAGCGGAGAGAAGTTTCGGGTATACGGCACAAGAAATGATCGGCCAGCCGGTGGCCCGCATCGTTCCCGAGCGGTATCGCGAGGCTCACCAGCGGGGCGTGGCGCGAGTGGCCGCCGCGGGACGACTCACGGTGCAGGCCAGCATGTTTGAATTGGTCGGACTGCGAAAAGACGGGACGGAATTCCCGTTGGAGTTCAGCCTGTCGGCATGGACCGCGAAATCCCGGTTGTTCATCACGGGCATCACTCGGGACATCACCGAGCGCAAGCGAGCGGAAGCGGCGTTGCGCGAAAGCGAGAGACGATACCGCCAGCTCATTGAAAGTCTTCCCGCAGCCGTCTACACCTGCGACGCGGAGGGACATATCACTCTGTACAATCAGGCCGCCGTGGCCCTATGGGGCCGGAAGCCGGTGCTCGGCAAGGACAAGTGGTGCGGATCTTTGCTGATCTACCGAGCCGATGGAACCCCGTTGGCGGTCGATCAGTGCCCCATGGCGATCGCAATGCGTGAACGGCGGCCTGTCCGCGACATCGAAATCGTCATTGAGCGGCCGGATGGAACCAAGCGCAACGTCGTCCCGCATCCGGACCCGATTCTCGATGCATCCGGGAAGGTTATCGGCTCCATCAATATGCTGTTGGATCTCACTGAACGCAAGCAAGCGGAAGAAGAGCGACAAAAGCTGGCCCGTGACCGCTTGCTCTTGTTGGAGTCGACGGGAGACGGCATCTACGGACTGGACCTTGACGGTCGGTGCACATTCATAAATAAGGCGGGAGCCAAGATGCTCGGGTACGAGCCTCATGAAGTCATGGGGCAGGAGATGCACCGGCTTGTCCATCATTCCTTTCCCGACGGCTCTCCGTATCCGCCCCATCAATGCCCTATTCTCGTGGCCTTCCGCAGTGCGAAGAGTTGCCACATCGACAATGAGGTTCTGTGGCGAAAAGACGGCCGATCGTTTCCGGCGCATTATTCGGCCTTTCCGGTGTTCGAACAGGAAGTCGTCACGGGCGCGGTGGTGAGCTTCATCGATATCACCGAGCGCACGCGCCTGGAGGAGGAACGAAGCCGCCGCACCGCCCGCCTCATTCGGCAACAATTGGCCTTGATCGATCTGACGCACAATCGCCTGTCCGAGGCCTCGGACCTTGTATCGATGCTGCAGCATATCACCGAAGTGGCCGCGAGAACGCTTGATACCGAAAGGGTCGGCATCTGGCGATATGTGGAAGACCGGACCGCCATTCATTGCATAGACCTGTACGAAGCGGGCCGTCAATGCCATCGGAGCCAGCCGGCCATCTCGGTCGATTCCTTTCCGTTGTATTTTGAAGCGTTGGCCGCCTCGCAAATCATTGCCGCCAGCGATGCCCGCGCGGATAAACGCACCTCGGCGTTTTCCGGAAGCTATTTGTCTGAAGCCGGGATCAGCTCCATGATGGACGTCCCGATCTATTTATTCGGGAGGCTGGAAGGCGTGATTTGCTATGAGCACATCGGACCGATGCGGCGATGGACCGAAGACGAACAGATGTTCGCCATCGCCCTATCCAATCTCGTCGCACTGGCCTACGAGCAGCAAGAACGCCGCCATGCGGGAGAACTGCTGCAGCAATCCCAGGAACGGTTGCGAAATCTGACGGCCCGTCTCGAATCGATTCAAGAGGAAGAACGCATCAGAATCGCTCGCGAGGTGCACGATGAATTGGGTCAGGAGTTGACCGGGGTGAAGCTGGAACTGGCTTTTTTGCGCGACCAGTTGACGAACCAAGACCCGGCTGTCCTCAACCGGGTGGAGTCCATCGCCAAGCTGGTCGACGGGACGATGCAATCCGTGCGCAAGATCGCCACAGAGTTGCGGCCGGTGGTTCTGGATCAACTTGGACTCATTCCCGCGATCGAATGGCAGGCAGGCGAATTCCAATCGCGAACCAGCATCCGATGCACGCTGAATATCTATTTGCGCACCGTCAGGCTGCCTACCGGCCACTCGACCGGCGTCTTCCGCATTTTTCAGGAAATCCTGACCAATGTGGCTCGCCATGCCCAGGCCTCCCGCGTGAATATCAGCGTGCAGGAACGCAGGGGCCATCTATTCCTGCAAGTCAACGACAACGGCCGGGGCATCACGGATTCGGAGATGTCGGGCATCAACTCCCTGGGACTTCTCGGGATGCGGGAACGGGCGCTCCTGCTCGGCGGGGAGACGAAGATCGAACGCAATCATGATATTGGCACGACGGTCACCGTGCGCATTCCGCTCGACCGCTCCGAGCCCGAACACATTGAGTAGGACATCGAAATGAGAATTCTTGTAGTCGATGATCACGCCGTGGTCCGCCATGGGGTCAAGCAGATTTTGGTCGAACACTTCGCGACCTCGGTCATCGGAGAAGCGCAGAGCGCCGAGGATATGCTGCGCGAAATCCACGCCAGCAAATGGGACATGGTCGTCTTGGATGTCGGCATGCCCGGAAAAGGGGGGCTTGACGCTCTGAAAGAACTGAAGCGGATCCAGCCCAAGCTGCCGGTGCTCGTTTTGAGCGCGTATCCGGAGGACCAGCTGGCGCTGCGGCTCCTGCGAGCCGGCGCCGCCGGGTACCTGTCGAAAGACAGCGCGCCGCGGGACCTGATCCATGCCACGAAAAAAATCCTGGAGGGAGGGCGCTTCATCAGCACTTCCCTGGCGGATTTATTGGCGGCCAATCTGGAGACCAGTCTTGAAAAGCCGCTCCACGAACAATTGTCCGATCGGGAGTATCAAGTGATGTGCCTCATTGCGGTCGGCAAGAGCCTCAAGGATATCGCCGACGAATTGTCCGTCAGCGTCAGCACGATCAATACGTACCGCGCGAGGATCCTGGAGAAAATGCATGCCAAAAACAATACCGAGCTTACCCATTATGCCATTGAGAATCGCCTAGTGAATCGAATCATTACGTGACACGACTTCTTCCCCGAGTCCATTCGGAGCCCCCATCTCGGCCTTGTACGTAGCACAAACGTCGGCATCCTCGATGCATCAATCGTGACTCGTAAATTAGCACGACGGCGATAGCGCCCGCCTCCGTTGTTTTTTACACTCGACCCACCGACACGACGTCTTTGGCTCACTCGCGTATCGACGCTTGATTCCAGTACGGCGGGCAAATCGATCGCGATTATCGCCGGACGACTCGTCGGCCGGAATTCGAAGCCATCATCAACGGTATGTAACGTGCAAGGAGAAGAATCATATGATACGCGGAAGCATCGCAGGCAGAGAGCGGGTCGTCATTGTTGATCGAGACTTCGACTTTGGTCTGAAACTTGCCGACTGTTTGGCGAGCAGTGGATATCATGCCGTGCTCGGCCGAAGCCTCGATGCGATTCTGGATGATCTGAGCGAGATGCAGCCGGGCGCGATCCTGCTGAGCTCAGACCCATGGAACCGAGAGAGTACCGACAATCAAAGAGAGACCTTGCGAACGGTCAAGGCTTTGTGTCCGCAGGCGCCCGTCATCAGTTTGATGAAGCCGAATCATGACACACTCACCGGGTTCGGCTCGACCCAAGGCGACGCCGGAGATTATTCGGGCCCTAGAGGCACCCGCGTGGAGGAACTGCTTCGCACCAGACTAGGAATTCCCTGCGCGCGCGTGTTCTGACGGATTCATGTCCACACACCATTAACACCAAGCACCAAGGAGCATTTTCACATGGCACGGCGGCGAGTTAAGTTATCACCACAGAGCGATGCTGCAGAGACCCGATCCATCGGCGAAACTCACGCTTCGAACAAACAGCCGGCACCCAACGGCATGCATCACCATATCGGCAACGGCGATGTGTCGCCCGACCTAAGGCCCCGCATCGAGCGGTTGGCCTATCAGTTGTATGAACAACGGGGACACCGCCATGGAGACGACTGGAAGGACTGGTTGGAGGCGGAACGATTGACGATTGCCGCGCAACACAAAGCCGAATAGGCGTGGTGCGCCGGCCAAAGACGACCGAGAAGACGACTACTCCAGAATCATGGTTCAGAGGAATGAGATTCCGCAGAAGAGGCTCATGATCTTGTGTCCGAAGCTTGACTGTAAAGATGTCATGGAATGCGATCCCGGTCGAGAACCCGAAATCCCTACGGGTCTTGAATATCTACGATGCGGGCGATGCGGCCATTGCGGGCTGAGAGCCCGCGACGGGTTACGCGTGCTGTTCAGCGCGCAGCATGAATATCTTCTCGGCTATGGTCCGTCTTCCTCGTCTCTGAGGGTGGAGCTGTCGCCCGTCGCGTTGGACCTATTTCGCGCGCACGGCCTTACTCCGGTTCAATTGGCAACGTACGTCGCCGAATGGGCGCTGATCATGGGACAGGTCTCCGGTACGGTCCGGCTCGCAGGCGATCACCTGGCGCTATCGGGATGTTATGAATACTTTCGCCGGCAAACGCTCAAAGATTTACGACTTTCATAGCCGTCAAGATACGTCTTTTCCTTCAGCGAGGAGAACTTCCCCATGATGAAGTCGATTCGGAAGGAGGTCCGGGAATTCATGCACGCGGCCGAGACGTTGCTGGGACCGGTGGTCAACCGTGCGGAATTGAATCAGGACGAGCGGGATATAATCGGCTTGTACATTCAGCAAGTCACCGAAAGATTTCCCGAGAGGCCGGACGCCGGGGACGCGCCAAGCGAGACGGCCCGTCAGATCGCTTATGAGTAAATTAGCAACCATCAAGGCAATGCTGATGAGCCGCAACCATATTCTTCGGCTCGGCATACAGAACATCATCAAGACACAGCCGCACATCCGGCTCGTGGAATGGCGTTCGGGCGAAATTCAGAACGATGACATCATCACCCGCGAACGGCCCCATCTCATTATCGTCGATTCAAAGCTGGAAATGGATCTCCAGCGCCTTCTCCGTAACATGAGGCTGCTGATTCCGAGCGTGAAGATCGTCCTCCTGATCGGCATTGAGGAAAGCACCCGTACGGGAGAAGCGCTCTCATCCGGAATGGACGGCGTGATCCTGAGCGTGCAGCCGCCCGAAGTCCTCCTCGCCTCCATTAACAGTCTCTTCGACATCTCCACCAGCGGCGTACACTACGAGGAGAGCGCGTCGCAAGGTCCCACATCGACCGAAAGAATACTTTCCGCTTCGGATCGACTTGATGTTCAACGAACCGGAATCCTGACCGAACGAGAGCGCGAAGTGATCCAATTGATCGGACAAGGGCTTACGAATAAAGCCATTGCCGGCCGTCTCTGTATCTCCCCTGTGACCGTACGCCATCATCTGACCAAAATTTTTGACAAACTCGGTGTCACGACCCGCCAAAAACTCCTCATACGGGCTCACCAATATGGCCTCGTCGAACTGTCAGTACCTGCCTGAGATCCAGCGTCCCTGCCTAGAGCAGGGACGCTGCCTCGCCTTTTTGTTCCGGTTGCGGCTTCGAGCTAAAAAAAGGGAACGTGAGATTCCGCACAAGGCGCCCTGTGCGAATCTTAACATTTGGCCGAAGTGAGCCGCTCCTCTTCCGGATCTCGGTCCGGAAGTATGACGGTCGGCGCATCAGCCGGATTGAGTCGTCGACGACAGTCTGGCGAGTATGTCGGCCAACCCAAGAGTGTTGACGATATCCCCCGCTGTCAAGGCGGCCTTTCTCGCCACATTCACTCCCAACGCCACATTAGCCACCTCATCCACCGCATGAGCATCCGGGTTCACACAGAACGTCACGCCTTCAGCTCTTGCCGCCCGTACCCACCGCCAGTCCAGATCGAGACGATGCCGGCTTCCATTGATCTCAATCATTTTCCGATGGACCGCGGCGGCCGCAATGACGCGGGATAGATCCACGCGATAACCGGGTCTGGACAACAAGAGACGCCCGGTGGGGTGACCCAGCATGGTCACGTAGGGATTGGCCAGGGCGCGGCAAATACGGCGAGTTTGGTCTTCTTCCGACAAATTGAACCGGCTGTGCACCGAGGCGATGACAAAGTCGAATTCGGCCAACAGCGCATCGGGATAATCCATGGATCCGTCGGGCAAGATATCGGCCTCGATCCCTTTGAAAATGTGACAATCGGGATGTTTTTTCCGCACCATGTCGATTTCGGCCCATTGAGTTCGAATCCTCGCCTCTTTCAGCCCGTTCGCATAAAATGCCGATTGGCTGTGATCCGAAATCCCGAGATAACGAAATCCGGCATTCTTCGCAGCCAGGACCATTTCTTCGACTGTGCCGCTTCCGTCCGAATAATTCGTATGGGTGTGAAAGAACCCTTGGATGCGGCTGGTCTCGACGAGCAATGGGATGCGATCAGTGACGGCGCCATCCAAGTCGTCCTGTCCTTCCCGCAATTCAGGAGGAATGAACGGAAGTCCTGCCGCGCGAGTAATCTCCGCCTCGCCCAATCCGGCCATTCGAGTCTTCACCGTGTCCCAATCCCGAAAACCCCGTTCGGCTAATCGTTGTCGAAGCCCATGGAGATGCTCGTCATTGCCGGTGGCCTGCAGCAGGGACAACCCATAGTCCTTCGGAGTCGCCGCCACAACGGTAAGCGGCATCCCTCGCGGCGAGACGGCGGTCACGGCATCCGAGCGGCGAGCGACATCTGTAACATTTGGGATTCCCTTGAGAGCGGCGGCCATGTAGGGAAGCGGGCGCGAATGTGTGCAACGCGCGACGAATATCAATTCATTGACCACTTCCAATCTTCGACGCATGGCTCCGGCGAGGCACACGTCCCCGACTCGGTCAAGATTCTCAAGCGCCGTTCCCAGCGCCACGGCTTCCTCGACCGCGTCGGCGTACAGAACATAGCCGCGTCCCCGCTGATACTCTCCCAGCGCCGACGACAACTTCGCCTGCAGCTTGGGACCGAAGCCCGGGATGGAAAGCAGATCATCCTTCCGGCATGCAGCCTGGAGCTCCGCGATGGACCGAATGCCGGCATGGTCGAAGAGTTGTTTGATTTGCTTGGTGCGCAGCCCGGGAACATCCCCCAATTCCATCAATGAAGAGGGATACGACCCTCGCACTTCCTGGTGGTAAGGGGATACCCCCGTGCGTACCAAATCGGTGATGACCGAGGCGGTGGCCGGTCCAATACCCTTGACCTGCACCAGTCTGCCGCTATGGACCAGTTCCGCCGCATCAAGGGGACTCGCGAGCAGAGCCGTGCCGGCGTTGTGGTACGTTCTCGCCTTGTGAAAATCGTCGCCCCTGAGAAGAAGGAAAAAGGAGGTCTCTTTCAGAATACGTGCGATGTCCCGTTTATCCATGGCTATCGATTCCATACCCGGTTATTCTACCGTAGTACGTGCGGAACCGTTAATCTACTTCCCGGCGACGGCGCCCTTCCAATCGCTCACCGGCCTGCTTGTACAATCAACATTAAGATTGCATGATCGGAGGTGCCGTTCTTCTATCAGCAAGAAGGAGAGGTCGTCTTTCTGTGCGATATTCATTCTCCATACGGTGTGTCGTGTTGAGCCTGGCGGTGTTTCTTTCTCTTCCGATCGCGCATGCAGGACCTTCGTCCACCGACAAATCACCCAGCCAGGCGGAGCAGCCTGCGGCTTCCGATACTCTTAGAACCGATTTGCAAGCCAAGCGAACGCAGGCCGCCACAGAACTGGCCCAGATCGACAAGCCTGCGTCCTTTCGGAAAGGTGCGCCGCCCGGCGCGTCGGAATCCGAGCTCATGGAACGACGATCCCTGTTGCAGCAGCTCGTGCACACCTATGACCGCCACCTCGATGAACTCCGCAAGCTCGCCCAAGTCCGCCAGCGGGTCCAGAAAGTCGAGCGAATGAGCAAGGAATGGGAAGGATTTCCAACGCCGCCACCGTATTCCGTTTTGATGGTCGACGATTTGCGCAATGCGGCCCGGTCCATGAAGCTCACGGAGCAGGGCGTTCAAACCAGGCTGACGATGACCGAAGGAATAATCGAATCCACCGGTAAAGCGCTCAGTAAATCGCAAGAACAAGCGCGCCAAGCAGCTGAACGTCTGGAAGATGTGCACGACCCCGTGCAATTGGAAAAGCTGACCTGGGCCCGTGAACTGGCGCAACTGCGCGAACGCGCCGCCGCCGCAAAGGCCAGCATGCTGGATAGCGCTCAGAAAGAACTCCATGAAGAATCAGCCGAGGCACGTCTCCGCCGTATATTTCTCGAACGCCAGGGGCAGGCGGCGGCGCAGGACATGCAATTCACGCAACAGGACCTGGATAAAATTACCGCCCGGCTGGATGATGATCATAAATCCCTGACCTCGGAGATTGAGCGCGCGACGCTTCAGCAATCAGTCCAGCGCCGCACCGTCGCGGCCGCGGAAGATGACGTAGCCTCCGCCCATCGCGCTATGTCCGCGTCGAAAAAGAAGTCTTCCCGTTCGGGCGAAGGCCGCTTGGCACGTCTCACTGAAGCAGCCGAACTTCAGCGGCTTCGCTACGATAACACTAATTTGGAAATCGACCTGCTCCGGCAGTTGTTGGACGGGGTGCGGCAAGAACGACACATTTGGGAAATGCGGTTTGCGTCGATGCACGGCACTGTGCCCATTGCGGAGGAGCGTGACGCATTGGGAAAGCTCACCTCTACCACGAAACTTGTTCAAGGGTGGCGAGAATACGTGTTTCAGCAACTTGCCATGGTGGCAGGGCAAATAAATGAATTGACCGGCCGCATGGAGGAGAAGCCGGCAGGCGCCGACCTCAATCATCTTCAAGACATGATCGGCGCATTTCGCCATCGAGAGGGCCTCTACCGGCGGGTGCTTCAGCGCACCGATACGCTTCTTCAACTGGTCGATCACAGAGAGGAGGAGTTTGCAGAACGTCTGCGTACACGGCCGCTCTCCGCGCGGCTGAAGGAATGGGGGACGTCGGCGGCAACTTTCATGCAGAACGTCTGGAATATCGAATTATTCGCCGCGGAGGACACGATCGAGGTTGAGGGAAAGACCATTACGGGACGACGCAGCATCACGATCGGGAAAGTCCTCAAGGCGCTCGCCATTCTGCTGGGCGGCTACTGGATTTCCATCGTCCTCGCCCGGTTCGCCGAGAGAAAGGCCATCAGCCGATTCCATATGGACCCGAACGTGGCCAATATCATTCGCCAATGGGCATTGGCCTTTCTCTTTACGATCCTCGTGATCATTACTCTCATGTCCGTCAAAATTCCTTTGACGGCTTTTGCTTTTCTCGGGGGAGCCTTGGCCATCGGGGTGGGATTCGGCACCCAGAATCTCTTGAAGAATGTCATCAGTGGAATTCTGCTGCTGATGGAGCGCCCCCTTCGGGTCGGCGACGTCATTGAAGTGGACGGCATTCGCGGGACGGTGACGACGATCGGGTTGCGGTCCTCCACGATCCGAGACAGCTCGGGAGTCGAAACGCTGATTCCGAACAGCAACTTGCTCGAGCGGAACCTTACCAACTGGACCTATTCCAGCTACAGAAAACGGTACTCGCTTCAGTTGACCGTCGCGCAAGGGTCAACAACTCGCCAAGTGAAGGAGCTGCTTGTCGATTTGGCTCTTCGGCATGGCCAAGTGTTGAAGGAGCCGGAACCCTACGTGCTGCTGGAGGAGTTTAAAGACGGCGCGCTGGTATTTTCACTACAATATTGGATTGAGATCGGGCCGGCCGTCGACCCCGCGACTGTTGCCAGCGATCTGAGATTCATGATCGAAAATAGCTTTGCGGAGCAGGGCATTGTTCGGAAGTAAATAGACCGCGCTGCGGCGGAGTCGGACGGGTGGATCGCCTACGCTTTGCCCACGAGAAAGTCAAAGGGCCGGAGCAGGTACCAAAGCCAGGAACGAGTCGGACGTTTGGCCTCGCAAATAAGACACTGCCCGCCGAGAATAGCCTTATGTCGGCGACACGTCCCGCACATACGGCGCTGTGTATACCGGAACCACGGTAATTATGCTACTAGGGTAACCACTAGGCGCTGGACCCGAGGCTATATATTGTCCCCGTGCAATAGAGCCGATCGGCCGTGTTCATTCTCTCGCATTTTTTTCTTGGCCCGCTATAAGAGAGTCCGCGCGTGACTCATTCGATGAGACGCGCTCGGCTGCTGGCGATCGTTGCCATCCCGGATAGGTGACCCAGAGTTTCCTTGAACAACAGGTTCAAATCCTGGCTCATCAACCGCACCGAGGCCTTCAAACGATCGAGCATCTCCGCCCGATGTCTCAGTTCCGGAATGCTGTATGTGCCACCCTCGCCGAAATAGAGCTCCTTTCGCCGGCCTTCCTGTTCTGAATCCGGCTTTCCCAGGTGCTTTTTCCAGTCTTGGATGATCGCTTCACGCCGGGATCGCAGGCCGGTGTTTTCCTGACGCCAGTTCAAGAAACGCCACACGGACTCCGGGAAGATGCCGGATTCCTGCGGCCCTTCCCACACCTCCCGCAATAGATTCCTGGACTGCGTCAATTGATGTTCTTGCTGGCCGCCGAGCGCCGCATAGCCAAAGCTGCCTTGGAAAATATTGCCGATGACATCCACGCCGCCGGCGAGGACTTCACTGCCACCGAACAGGAACACCCCGGATAGCAGTCCGGCGAATGAATCGGCTAGGAGCGCGATCACGGTTCGCCGCTGCTGGATATCGTTTTGTATCTCATCAAGGCCTGAGGCCACCGCCTCCGCCCGGCCCTTCTCGCACTCCAATTCCGCCGCCATGCCGGATGCATCGAACAGGGCCAGCAGAAGCCGGTCTGAAAGTTCCTGGCGCATTTCGAGCAACTGCAAACGCGCCCCTTCGACATTCTGCGATGCCTCTCTTTCAAGTATGAGAATCCGACCAACGAGGGCTTCGACCCGAATCACTTCGGCAATCTGGCGGGCCGGGGGCGACAGGAATGACAATCCTTCAGCCGCCTCCTGCGGCAGTCGCGCCGCCGGCTGCCTGGAAACCGATTTCCCGCCCGGTGCGTCAGCATTCACAGCCGGCGAACAATAGCTTTCCGCTATATAATCTTCCGCCTTATAGTCTTCCGTGTCGTCATTAGCTTGCGGATCTGGGGCCTGGCCTCGGCCACTGGCACACCCGGCGCCAAGGCAGCATACAAGTACAAGTGTCACGAGTGTCTTCATAAAGCGCTCCCTGATAGGCTCA
>DASSBQ010000366.1:0-14948 GCA_035698625.1 Nitrospiraceae bacterium | reverse complement strand
ACGCGCTAGTTCCAATGTGACAAAGCCATGACCGAGGAGATGCGCTATGCCCAACATCGGCGATGAACTCACTTCCGGTAACACCGGAGCAAGAGTCCGTGAGTTGCAAACCCACCTCACCGGGCTCGGTGCCGTCATTGACGCAGGAGAGCAAGCGGCGACGAGCTACGGGCCTTCCACCATGGCCGCCGTACGCGCCTTTCGCGAACAGCATGATCTGCCTGACGGTGATACCGTGGACCCTCCGACCGGACGGTTGATGCACGTGGCCTCCGCGTTTGCCGGTGCCAACGGCCGCCAGGATGTGCGGGCCGCCGTTCGCACGGCGGCGGCTGTCGCCGATACGAACCAGCCGCAAGAGCTGTATTGGCTCGCGCGCTATGCCGCGATGGCCGGGGATTATGAGACCGCTCACTCCATCGCTCGGCGCATCCCCGATCATGAGGGCATCAAAGCGGTGATCGCGCCGATTGTGGTTCCGCCAGCCGAGCCTTCATCGACGGCCTCGCGACAATTACGGCCTCCCGAGGTGCCGTACCCGGAAAATTTTTACGTCTATCGGCGCCCATGGGTGGACCCGGCGGCGCTGGAGCGCGTCGTCAACGACTGGCCGAATCTCCGACCTGAAGAACACACGCCGCTTAAGATCTTCTGTGGTCTACAGGTCATCACCGCATTGCGGCAGTGGCATGAGGGCAACGTCCATGGCACTCGCCGGCGCTACGCCGCGGCGGTCTCGGCCTACGACGCCTGCCAGGAATCAGCGCTGACCTACTTCGATAATTGGTATCCTGACATAGAGCTTCCTTTTGGGAATCGCAACGACCGATTAGCCGCGCTCATCAAGCGCCTTCATGACCTGCGAGGCAACCGCTTGGTTTTCTGGAACGTCGTTCAGCGCCGGCGAGAGCTGCTCTCATTGGATGAGTTGGAAAAACAGGATCGTATCAGGCCGAGAGATTCCTACGATAGCGCGCGTAGGTTTGTAGAGTATCTTGGAAATCCAGGCTCGTCGCCCGACCCGCTCCAGAGTCACCGGGAGGATCTGATAGACGCTCCGCTGGTGATTCTGGCGTTTGTGCTGGCGCCGTTAGCGCGAGCAGAGGCGAATCGAGCGCGTCGCCAATTCGATGCGGCTATTCGCGACCTGCGGTGGGTCTTGGACTCGATCGTGGTTCAATTAATCGACCCAGGATTCCCGCGCCCCGGACAGCCGCCTGACCCGCCAAAGCGTGTATACGCTCGCCTGGCCTGTGAATTCATCGAGCTGCCGTTCGCGAAGTTGTTGCTCGCTGAAACCATGCTCGACAAAGCCGACACGGAGTACAAAGCACGGACTGCTGCGGAACCCGCACCGGCTCCGGATGTGGCCGCCTACCAGGGCCTGAAGGCGGCCCAGACGTATCTCTTGATCAAAGACCAATTCGCGAACGAGGGCGCGTATGTCGCGCGTGTGGACGAGAGCCGCAACCAATTGGCTCAGCAGATTCAGCAATACCTGGCAGCCGGCGATACGCGTGGCCGCGAGTTTCGCTTGTTAGGCAATGATGTCCCGATTCCCACCATCGCGCCATCGACTTCCACCTTGCCCGGATTAGACCGCCGGACTAAGGCCCATGAAGCGCTTCTTAGATTTACGCCGCCTTCAGGCCAAGAGGTGCTGCGGGAGACGAATCCGCGTGTGTATGCGGTCCTGCTCACGGCGCAGGCCAAGCTGGAACAGCTCAAGGCCGGCTTCAATTATCTCGGTTACCTCGATACGTATGTGCCGCCCTGGCGCTTTCAGTTCCTGCTCGAACGCGCCCGGTATTTTGCCGAGCATGCGAAGAATGCTCAGCGCGAGTATCTCAATTTCCTCGGCAATGCCGAACGCGAAGAATTTCAGGAGTTGAGCGCGTCGCAAAATGTCGAGATGGAGAAGAGCAATGTGCGGATCGAGACGGCGCGGGTCGATCAGGTGAGATTGGAGGTGGCGGTCGCATCGCAAAGTAAAGAGCTGGCCGATCTCACACGGACAAATGCCAAGCAGAGGTACGAAGATTACAGAGAGTTCGACGACTTCGTCTCCATCGACATGAATTCAATGATTCGCGAAGGCATGGGTGTTAGCGCCATGGGAAGTTTCATTTCGGGCGCTGTGACAGGCGGAGTGTACGGGGTGATCGGAGCAATGTTATCTGACGGAGGCTCCGCGCTTCAGCAAGAGGCGCAAATCCGATTGGCCTACGAGCAACGTGACTTGGAGCAAAAGAACCTCGGACGCGCCATCGAAGAGGCGAAGGCGGCCGCGCGAGTTGCACAGGCACAATTGGTCGCCGCGCAAGCAGGGTTGTTCGTCGCCGGCCTCCAACGCCAGGCCGCACTTCTGCGCCATGAGTTCGCCGTCCAGAACCTCACCTTCCTCCGCAATCGCGTCCTAAGCGCCGAGCAATGGTATCGGCTCGCTGCCGCAATCCGAAGTGTCAGCGAGACATACTTCCGCTACAGCGTCGAGCTCGCCTTCCTCTCTGAGCAGGCCTACGAGTTCGAGGCGGACAAACACATCAACGTGATCCGCTTTGATTATGATCTGAGCGAGGTGGGCGACTTTCTTGCCGCTGATTTTCTCATGAAAGATTTAGATACCCTGGAACACGACCTGATCGTCACGCAGCGCCAACGTCAGCAGCAGGTGCGGTATGTGCTCTCCATGGCGCGTGAGTTCCCGGAGGTGTTACAGGAGATCCGCGATCGCGGCAAGGCCACCTTCAGTCTGCGGCTGGAACAGATCGAACAACGGTTCCCCGGTCTCTACAACATCCGCATCGGAGCCGTGGATGTGCTGCCGGTCGCGCTGATGGATGCCACCCGCTTCAGTCTCGAATTGACCCATCTCGGCACGAGCCAGGTGCGGTTGAGAGCGCAGCCGAACACGCCGCCGGGGACACCGAGTCCTTCGCCCTTGAATACCAATGATTTGCCAATTCTCGAGGGAGGATGGCTGGCTGAGTTGCAAGACGCGTGGCCCATCAAGCTGCGCGTCACGGGATCGGAGACCGCCGTCTTTTCTGGGTTGACCCGGCAGGATGCGAACGCGGTCTTCCCCCTCGCCACGACCGGTCAGCGGCATGCGTTCGAAGCTCTGGGTGCCGCGAGCGCCTGGCAGGTGGATTTCACCGCTCGCGACAATCAAGTCGTGCCGGAGAGTCTCGCCGATGTGCTCATCACCTTCACGCTGTCGGGCTACCACGATCCCGAGCTACGCGCGGCAATCGATGCGGTTAAGCCACAGACGACCGCGCTCACCAGTGTTCTGCCCGCGCAGCAGCTTTTCCCGGATGCCTTTTACGAGTTCAACCGCAGCGGCCGCATGGTGTGGAAGGTGCCGCGGGAGATGTTGACGTTGAACGGCGATCTGGGGCGCCTACGCAACATCGGCTTCAGTCTCAGGCCCGGCGCTCCAAACGCGCACTTTAGCCGGCTCATGACGCGACTGCGGTTGAACTTCCAGGTCAATGAAAGCGGTGGAACCTCCAGCGGCGTGACTGTGTTCACCGCTATCCCGGAAACCTCGGTGACCCAAACTGCGCCCTTGACCGTGGCGGTAAAAGCCTCCTTGAACACGGCATCTGAACTGGCGTGGGATTTCGGCGACGGGACACCGATCCTACGCACCGTTCGCAGCGGCACGACGTCGCTGGAGCCGGCCGAAGGGACGCATACGTATACTAAGCCAGGCCGTTATGTGGTCAAGCTGCGCTGCGTTCAGAATGATTCTTTATCGGAATTTCGCATCAGTGTCGCGGTTTCGCGAAACCAGAAATTGGGCGATCCCCTGATCGTCTGGCCCCGAATCGCATTCGATACCACCGCAAAAACGATCAAAATCATAACGGACGGCGCCGTCCAACAGGCTGGCCGTATGCTCTGGCGGGTGGGTGACGCATCGACGGACGGTACCAGCGCAACCTTCTCACTGAAGCCTGGACACTACAGCTTGGATTTCGCGGCGGTGCGAAAACTCAATTTCAGAGCCTATGGCGCTCAGCGTTACGTCAAAGATTCCGCGCCACTTCCGTTGCAAGGGCTCAGTGCCGCGACCAATCGTACCTTCGACGAGAACGGCACCGAAACAAACGGCACAGGTGCTCCGCCGCGGCCTGCGCGCAATGAACTGTCCAAACGCTTGTTCGGTGCAGGCGAGATTTCACCGGAAGACGACTGGACGTTCGAGTTGATGCCTGAAGAACTCCTGGGCCTTCCGGCCGGGACCGGCATCGGCGCTGAGCAGCTCGACCTGAGCGACATTCAGGATGTGGTGTTGTCGATGGAATATGACGTGACGCCGAGCGGCCCTCTATAGACCTTGGGCTTGCCAAGCGACCGATATGGAGATCACGCAACGAAGCGATTATCGTGTCTCCGAAGAAGGTTACGGCAAGAGCAGTTCTTTCACCATCTGCCGATGCGGAATACCGGCATCCATAAACCGGTCGCCGATCGCATGGAATCCGGCCCGCTCGTAGAAGCCGAGGGCGTGCATCTGAGCCGCCAGGGTTACGCGGGGGAGGCCGTTCCTTGCCGCCAGGTCCAGCAATCTCTGAAGAATGGCGAATCCGACACCGCGACCACGCCAATCACGAAGAACCGCCATTCGGCCTATTTTGCCTTCCGCCTGCATGCGTGCCGTGCCGATTGCTTCACCGGCACGATTCCAAGCAAGTACGTGGGAACACAATGGATCGAGACCATCCCATTCTAATTCTTCCGGCACACCTTGCTCGGTCAGGAAGACCGCTCCGCGGATCGCCCGGATAGTCGGCTCGGTTTTCGCCCAGTCGACTAGTTCGACCCGCAGTTCAACGCGATCTCGCGCCACGGTTGCAGCCTTTGGAGGATGACAACGTTGACGATTGCTTAGTTACCGGCGCGGGAATCAGAGAAATCACCGGCTGTCGTCGCCGGTGGCAGCGGCCGTGGGGTCATCTTTTACCGGAGCGGGGGGAGACGCCAACACAGGTTCCGCCATGGTGCTATTCCTGGGGAATGGCAAGTCGAGCAAGGCATAGGGGTTCACGCGGGCGCCGTTGATCTTCGCACCCCAATGGAGATGAGGCCCGGTCGCCCTGCCGGTCGCGCCTACCTTCCCAATCACCTGCCCGGCTTTGACGAGATCGCCGTCCCGCACCAAGACCTCCGACAGATGGAAATACATAGAGTAAAGGCCAAGGCCATGATCCACGTAAATCCCGCGCCCTGAAAAGATATGGTCGACGGTCAACCGGACCACGCCGTCGTTGCTGGCGATCACATCGGTCCCGGTCGGCGCGCCGATATCCTCGCCGCTATGAGGATTCCGCGCCTGCCCGTTCATGATGCGCATGCTGCCAAAAATTCCCGTCCGCTTGCCGCGCACCGGCTCAACAAAGCCCGTCTGCCAGAGGCGCATCGCCGAGTTCTCAGCCAACGCTTTCCGTATCTGGTCTTGTTCCGCTTTCCATCGGGCAGCCGCCTTTTCGTCCAAGTCCACCTTGTCCTTCGGCAATTTGAGATGCTCGACGGCAAACTTCTCCTTCACGACGAGAACATTGATGCTTCGCCGCTGGACGATTTCGCCCGTCTGGATCTCCACCTTCAATTCATGCGTCCCCGGCTGGTCCTGCAGATCAATACCGAGCAGGCCAATGTAACCGGAGTCCCCGGTGCGTTCCGGATCCGGAAACAACGGGAAGGTGCGTCCATCGAAATACCCGATCACCCTAGTGGCAGGGGCGACGTCCGGAAGTCGAATCACCGCGACCTGACCCTGTCTTGCGCTATATTGTCCGTCTGCGCCTTTCGGCGGAGGGATCGTGTTGGGAAAGAGCTCGACCGGAAAGACGCTGGCAAGGAGCAGAATGCCCATGACCACCAGCCGGTCGAGCCGAGAGAGGCTGTTGTACCGTTGTTTCAACGAGATCGGCATGATCTACCGATAGAAGCGCAATCCGGATACCTGCGACACCAGTTCTTCCACTCGCCGGTTCACTGCGCTGAATGGGTCCATGCAGAGGATTGTTTCCTCCCAATAGCCGTTTAGCTTGAGATAGGTCCAGTCGACCGTGTACGAGCGGTTCTTGGCCCTGGCGAACCGAATGAAATCCCCGCGCACCTTCGCCCTGGTCGTCTGGGGCGGCACCGACATGGCGCGCTGAACGGCGTCCTCATCCACCACTCGTTCGGCCAAGCCGCGGTTTTCCATCAAATAATACAGCCCGCGGCTGCGTTTGACATCATGAAACTGCAAATCAAGCAAGAACACCCGGGGATCATCCCACCCGCAACCTTTCTTTTCCACATAGGATTGAATCACGTGCTTTTTCATGACCCAATCCACTTCACGCACGAGCCCCATCGGCTCGTCTTCCAATCGATCAAGAACATGGGCCCATCTGGCCAGCACATCATCAAGCGTCGGCTCGTGATCATGCGTGGCGAGGAAGTCACCCGCACGATCAAGATAGACGCGCTGAAGCTCGATGGCGGTCATCTGCCGGCCGTCGTCCAATCGAACCTTCTTGTTGAGCGACGGATCCCGTGAGATTTCGCGAATCGCTTTGACAGGATCTTCCAACTCCATCCCCGTCACGGAATATCCCGCCTCCACCATGGACAGCACAAGCGCCGCCGTTCCGACTT
This sequence comes from Nitrospiraceae bacterium, assembly GCA_035698625.1. Taxonomy (GTDB): domain Bacteria; phylum Nitrospirota; class Nitrospiria; order Nitrospirales; family Nitrospiraceae; genus DASSBQ01. The sequence goes on along the minus strand of DASSBQ010000366.1, from coordinate 8,291 downwards.
TGAGATAGGTCGCATATTCCGACATATTGGAGTCGCCGACGATGATGTGCAGACGACGATATTTTTCGGCGTCGGCATGCGGCTCGTCCCTCGTGTTGATGATGCTTCGCGAGGAGGTGGTGGAGGACGACGTTTTCTCATGAATATGCTGCGCGCGCTGTGAAATAAAATATTGAGGCTTGCCCGAGACCTTCAGGACTTTCCCGGCTCCGGAATAGATCTGACGGGTGACGAAAAATGGGATCAACTGTTCCGTGACCTTCCAGAAGTCCACGTCGCGGCGCATCAGATAATTCTCATGGCAGCCATACGTATTGCCCAGAGAGTCGGTGTTATTCTTGAAGATATAGATTTCTCCCGACAATCCCTCCTCCCGCAAGCGTTCCTCGGCGGCTGGCAGACAGGCCTCGAGAAGGCGTTCCCCGGCCTTATCGTGAATGACAAGATCGAGGATGTTGTCGCATTCCGGGGTCGAGTATTCGGGATGACAGCCGGTGTCTTGATAGAAACGGGCGCCGTTTACCAGGAAGGCGTTGGACGGCCAACTGTTGGGAATGAGCCCTTCAAAGATATAGCCCAATACCTTTTCCATCGGCAGATAGATTCTGCCGTTGGGGGAAAAGATCAACCCATATTCATTCTCAAGGCCGAAGATTCGTTGTCGCATAGAGCGTCGACGCCGGGTGATTGATAATCTTCAGGATACACCCCGACCGCATCGCCTTCAACCGAGTCACGAACTACCGAATGCGGATGGCGGGCGGCAGGCACAAGGAGGTCATGAAGAAAGAAGCTGGCGAGTCTCCGGAACGGACAGGCGGCGGAATTTTCTCCCGGTACGCGTTCGGTCCAATAGCGCCGTTTCCAAGTTTTCGGAAGGAATCTTCTGGTTGGCTGCTTGCTCCAGTGCGGCATGACAGAGCGCGAGTGCGGACTTTAATATGGGCGGCTCCGCGTTAATCCGATCCTTCAGATACGCCTGCACATTGTCCGATCGCCCGCCGATCACGGCGAATCCCTTTTCATCGACGATGCTGCCGTCGAACGAGATCCGGTAAATTTCACTCGAATGGCCGTTACCTCCGACTTGCACGACGAGGATCTCCACCTCCAGCGGCTTCACTTCCTGCCCGAATGCGGTACCGAGACTTTGAGAATAGGCGTTCGAAAGGGACCGGGCGCTCACGTCTTCGCGACTATACATATAGCCGGTAAGATCGGCATGTCTGATGCCGGCTTTGCGGAGGTGTTCAAACTCGCTGTATTTTCCCGCGCCGGCAAACGCAATGTTGTCGTATACCTCGGATATTTTGTGGAGAGAGGCGCTGGGATTGTCCGCCGCGAGCAACACGCCATCCGCATATTCCATCACGATGAGCGAGCGGCCCTTGGCGATGCCCTTTTTGGCATACTCCGCCTTATCCTGCATCATTTGCTCAGGAGAGACGTAGTATGGCAGCGGCATGCCCTATTTCCTCCTCGTGCGGCCCGCCATCATGGCTTCGTACACCGCGCGAATCCGTTCGTCCGTGACATCGACAATGCCGGCGGCGCCGGCCGTTTTTGCCGTGGGATAAATCCCGCGGATCAGATCCGGCCCCCCCGTTCCGACATCCTCATCCGCCGCGTTGTATAAGGCCAGGAGACTGATCTTCAGCGCCTCCTCCTCGGACAATCCGGCCCGGTAGTGCTCGCGGATCGTATTCCGTGCGTCCTTGCCCCCGGAACCGATCGCGTGATATTCGGATTCTTCGTAACGCCCGCCGGTGATATCGTACTTGAAGATGCGGCCTTCTTGCCGGCGCACGTCATACCCAACATACAGCGGCATGACCACCAGTCCCTGAAAGACCATGGGAAGGTTGGCCTTGACCATCTGCCCGAGTTTATTGGCCTTTCCTTCGGCCGATAATTGGACGCCCTCCAACTTCTCATAATGTTCCAATTCTGTCTGGAACAATTTAGCCATTTCAATACAGGGTCCGGCGGCTCCGGCGATCGCCATCGCCGAGTACTCATCGATCTTGAACACCTTTTCGATGCGCCGGTCGGCGATCTGAAAGCCTTCCGTCGCCCGGCGATCGCCGGCGATCACGACCCCGCCCTGATATTTCACGGCCAAAACCGTCGTTCCGTAAGGAATAGAAGCGGGACCTTGGGACCAAGACTCCCGATGGGGAACATCCTGCCACCCACCTGCTCCCCGGCTGGAAATCGGTGCGATGTCGGGATAGTGTCGATTCAGAAAATCGAAGAAACTAGAGCCGTCGTGATGGGGAAAGAAAGGAACGTTCTTCATGAAGATGCAGCGCTCATGCAGAGAGCTTGGCCAGCAATGCTTCGGCCGACTCCGCACCGGCCAATAACTCGCCGGTCAGGGATTCCGTGCCCCGCAAAGGCTCCATGAGCGGGATTTTTTTGATCGTGGTATTACCCAAATCGAATAACACCGAAGTCCAGCTTGCTCCATAAATGGATTTCGGATATTTGCTCACGCATCGGCCGCGAAAGTATGCGCGCGTTCCGGGCGGGGGCGAGCTTTCAGCCCGTTCGATTTCACTGTCCTGCACGACGCGTTCGATCATGTTGCCGCGTTCGAGCGTATAATACAACCCCTTGCCGGGCCTCACGTCATGATATTGCAAGTCCATCAATCGGATGCGCGAGTCGTCCCACCCGCAGCCCTTTCGCTCCATATAGGATTCCATCACATGTCGCTTGGCAATCCAATCCAACTCCCGCACAAGCAGCATCGGGTCCCGTTCGAGTTTGTCCAACGTCTCTTCCCATCGCACTAAAATATCTTTAGTCACCTGCGGAATATCATGACAGGCATAGAAATCCAGCGACGCCCGCAGGTACGCGCGCTGAATCGCGAGGGCCGTTGTCGGGTTGCCGTCCGCCAATTTCAGCGTTTCCTTGATCTGAAGATCCCGGGACACCTGTTTGATAGCTCTGACTGGATCGGCCAGTTCAATGTTCGGCAAGGCCGCGTCGGATTCCAGCAGGTCAAGGACAATGGCCAGCGTCCCGACCTTCAAGTAGGTGGAGACTTCGGCCATGTTGGCGTCGCCCACGATGACATGAAGCCGGCGGTACTTGGCAGAATCGGCATGCGGCTCATCGCGCGTGTTGATGATCGGTCGCTTGATCATCGTATTCAGGTCGACGAGCGTCTCGAAAAAGTCCGCGCGCTGGGAAAGCTGGTAATCGACCGGGTTGGTCTGATTTTCGGCACCCACCTTGCCGGATCCGGCAAAGATCTGCCGGGTCACTAAAAATGGCGTCAAGACCTTGATAATGCGCTCGAACGGCACGCTTCGGGACAATACATAATTCTCATGATACCCGTAGCTGTTGCCTTTGCCGTCGGAATTATTCTTATAAAGAACGAACTGTTCCCGCCCGCGGCCTTCCGTGATCCGGTCCAACGCTTGCGCAACTACCCGCTCGCCAACCCGCTCAAATGCCACCAATTCCCGCGCATTGGTGCACTCGGGCGTCGAGTACTCGGGATGCGCGCCGTCCACGTACAGCCGCCCTCCGTTCGCCAGGATCTTATTGAGTTGCCGGTTGTAGTCCGGACCGGGTCGTTCCCGTTCGCCGTCGACTTCGAATCCGCGGGCATCCAGCAGGGGGTTCTCGTTCTCATAGTCCCACACGGCATGCGGAGCCGGGAGACCGGCATAGGACCCGATAAGGTGAATCGAATTAGCGACAGGGTCCACCGTCGCGGCATCGCGACTGGCAATACCAAACTCAGTCTCCGTGCCGAGAACACGGGGGGCAATGGGCAATTTCATCTCATGCATGAATGAAGACAGCCTAGAGATAGTGACCGGTGGTGACGGTTTCAATTTGGCGCGACTCTGCCGGCCCACCGCTGATTGTCCGGATATGGACGATTTTTTCGCCCTTCTTCCCTGCAACTTTGGCCCAGTCGTCAGGATTGGTCGTATTGGGCAGGTCTTCGTGTTCCTTGAACTCTTCGCGGATCGCGCGGATCAAGTCTTCTGAACGCAGTCCGTGTCCCTCCTGTGCAATGGCTCGTTTGACGGCATACTTTTTAGCCCGCGACACAATGCCCTCGATCAAGGCGCCGCTGGCGAAATCCTTGAAGTACAGGACTTCCTTCTCTCCGTTGGCATAGGTCACTTCGATGAACCGGTTCTCTTCCGACGTGGCATACATCGCCTCGACTGTTTTTTGAATCACCGTATCGACCAGCGCAGCGATCTCACCGCCGTGCCGCTTCAATTCATCGTCCACGAAAGGCAGCCCCGTCGTGATGTATTTTGAGAAAATATCGCGTGCCGCGACGGCATCGGGCCGGCCGACTTTGACCTTGACGTCCAATCGCCCCGCGCGAAGCACGGCGGGATCGATTAAATCCTGACGATTGCTGGCGCCGATCACGATCACATTATTCAGCCGTTCCACGCCGTCGATTTCGGAAAGAAATTGAGGCACGATCGTGGATTCAATATCCGAGGAGATGCCCGTCCCCCTGGTACGGAACAGAGCGTCCATTTCGTCAAAAAACACGATGACCGGATGCCCATCGTCCGCACGCTCTTTCGCTTTCTTGAAGACTTCACGCACCTGGCGTTCGGATTCGCCTACGTACTTGCTCAGCAACTCCGGCCCTTTGACATGAAGAAAATAACTGCGGACTTCTTTGCCCGTGAGATGGCCGAGTTTCTTGGCGATAGAGTTGGCCACTGCTTTGGCAATCAGTGTTTTCCCGCAGCCGGGAGGTCCATACAGCAGCACGCCTTTCGGAGCGCTGAGTTTGAAATTGGAGAAAATATCGGGATAGAGAAACGGCAACTCGACGGCATCCCGGACTTGTTCCAGTTCTTTCTGAAGGCCGCCGATGTGTTCATAATCAACATCGGGCACTTCTTCGAGGACCAGTTCTTCGGCTTCAGATTTGGGAAGTTTCTCGATCACACAACCTGAGCGGTGATCGTACAAAAGATGATCCCCTACGCTTAACCGTTCATTGAAGAGCGGCTGGCCCAATTCCGCTACTTTTTCTTCGTCGAAATGCAGCGTGATCAGCGCTCGATTGCCTTCCAGCACGTCTTTCAGCCGCACCACTTCACCTTGGACGTCAAACCCCCTGGCTTCGATGACATTCAGGGCTTCGTTGAGGATGACTTCCTGTCCCTTGCGCAATTCCTTCGCCTTGATCGAGGGATGAAGGCTGACCTTCATCTTCCGGCCGGATACATAGACATTGGCGGTGCCGTCCTTGTTGAGGCTGGAAAACAGGCCGTACGTAGACGGAGGCGCCGTCAGCTTTTCGACTTCAGCGCGCAAGGCTTCGATTTGAGATTTGGCTTCTTGAAGAGTCTGGACCAGCTTTTCGTTCTGCTTGGTCGCCTGATCGAGTTGATATCGCGACTGATAGAGGTGCCGGATTTCCTCTTCCATCGACTGGATTTGGACACGCAGCTTTTCGACTTCGCGGGCTTGTTCGTCGTTCTTATGAATCACGACCCCATCTCCGTCGGACAGTTTCTTGGTAATTCTTCTGACGGAATCTCGTAAAGACCGGAGCCGGCCTGGACCCTTTTTGGATTCGGCCATCGCATCGCTCGTTGAATCGTTCGAAAGCCTCGCCAGTTCATGCAGTCCAAGATATTCGGGATTCTATCATCCACCTATAGGGCGGTCAACTGGACACGAAACGCATGGAGCTCTCTCTTTTGTCCGACGGTCGAATAAAAAAGAGGCGGCGTCATTCGTTCCGTCGATCGATCGCGTTCAAAAAGCTTCGTGTTGCGACTGCTGCATCCGGAGCAGCAAGAATGGATGACATTACCGCGACACCGAAGGCTCCGGCATCCATCGCTTCGCATGCGCGCGCGACCGATATTCCCCCGATCGCAAAGACCGGAATATGAACCCGGCGGCATGCGCGCTCGAGGATCTGAAGACCCAAGGGCGGGCCGTAATTCCGCTTCGAAGGCGTATCATAAATCGGGCCGAGGACCACGAAGTCCGCGCCTTGCGCTTCCGCCTCCGCGACACCCTCGATGGAATGCGCGGATACTCCGATGAGTCGCTCGGCGCCCATGATCCGGCGCGCCGCGCGCGCCGGCAAACTCGTTTCGCGCAAATGAACCCCGTCCGCCTTGATGATCGCCGCGAGATCGGCTCGATCATTGATCAAGAATTTGGTTGCCGTCGCTTGGACCAATAGGTGAATGGATCGAGCCAATTCCAACTGTTCGCGTGTGCTTAAATCGCGCTCGCGCAATTGGATAGCCGGACCACCGGCGGCAATGAATTGAGCCAAAACCGAAAGAAGTGTTCCGCGTGCAACTTGGCGACGGTCCGTCACAAGATACAGGCGAAAATCGACGGAAGACATCAGGAAGAAATTATGAATGAGCCATTCACCATTCCTTCAAAGCATGCCTTCGATAGGACTGCTGGCGGTCGCGTACAGTTTGCGTGGAATCCGTCCGGCCTGGTACGCCAATCGGCCCGCCCAGACAGCGTATTTCATCGCTTCGGCCATCGCAATCGGAGACTGTGCGCCGGCAATTGCCGTATTCATTAAAACGGCATCTGCGCCATATTCCATCGCCAAGGCGGCATCCGACGCCGTTCCAACGCCGGCGTCCACAATGACAGGGACGTTGACGGCCTCCATCAGAATCTTCAGGTTATACGGATTCCGGATGCCCAGTCCCGAGCCGATAGGCGCAGCGAGCGGCATGACGGCAGGACATCCGATATCCACCAACTTCTTCGCGACGATGGGATCGTCGTTCGTATAGGGCAATACGACGAACCCCTCTTTGACCAGAATTTTTGCCGCCTCGAGCAATCCGATGGTATCGGGGAACAGCGTCTTCTCGTCTCCGAGGACTTCCAACTTCACGAGGTCGGATATTCCCGCCGCACGGGCCAACCGGGCATATCGAACAGCGTCCTCCACGGTGTAACAACCGGCCGTATTGGGCAGGATCGTATATTTTTTCGGATCGATGTAGTCCAGCAGATTTTCCTTCGACCGGTCGGTGATATTGACGCGGCGCACGGCCACCGTGACGACATCCGCCCCCGACGCTTCGATGGCTTTCTGCGTTTCGATAAAATCCTTATACTTGCCGGTCCCCACCCATAGGCGGGACTTGAATTCATAGCCTGCAATGCGGAGCCGATTATTCGCATCAATTTCCATGGGCGATCCCTTGTCAGCCTATTCCCTTCCGCCGCCGATGAAGCTCAGAATTTCGACGCGATCCCCTTCCTTGAGAAGGCGGGTATCGAACATTTGTCGCTCCACTATTTCGAGATTGAGTTCCACGGCGACCCGGTCGGGCTTGATGTTTAGTTCGCGCAGCAAATCTGAAACTGTGATTTGCTCGTTGACTCCGCGAGGTTCGCCGTTGAGCTGAATCGTGACCGTCGCCGAAGCCATATTGATTTATCCTAGGTGAGGCCGAAAGACATTGTCAACCGATGGGGCGCTCCGTCGATAGATGCATCAGCATGGAAATACCAGGGACGAAAGGTCTTGCCCGATGCCCATGGCGGACCGCACAATAGACGGCAGACAGAATGCGGGTCACGTCAATGCCTGAACGCAATCGCCAACTGTCCGACCTCTTTCAATCGATGGCCAACCTCCTGGCATCGCGGCGGGCCAATCCGTATCGAGTCCGAGCTTACCGGAGAGCCGCCGAAGCAATCTTGTCCCTCGAACAGGACATCGCGGAACTGTCGCGACGGGAAGATCTGGAGCAGATACCCGGTATAGGCCGGGATCTTGCGGAAAAAATCCGGGAATTCTTGGAAACCGGGACGATCCGGTCTTACGAAGAACTGAAAACGCCTCTGCCTGATGAAGTCTCGAACTGGATCTCCCTTCCAGGCATGTCGGAATCAATCGTGAGCTATCTCTACTTTCGTCTTGGAATCCGTACCCTCGACGACCTGGACACGCTGGTTCGATCGCACCTCCTGCGCACCATACCCGGCTTCACCGGGAGAGAGGAGGCCCTAATCGAGGCCTTAGCCGGCCACCGAGGCAGGCCTGAGACTATGCCGGGGCCAGAGACTTGAATATCTTCCAACTCTTCAGCAGCTCAACCGCCTTTTGCAACTGGATATCGTCTTCCAAGGAGAACTCGCCGCCGGCATCCATTGGGAGCGGCGCAGGGGGCGTGCCATTTCGGTGCGTCGGGTCCTCAGCCGGCTTCTGGGCAGGCGCCGGCTCTTTGGGAGAGGACGGCTTCCCGGCTTTCGGCTCGGCTTCTTTCTCCTTCGTC
>DASSBQ010000365.1:0-7302 GCA_035698625.1 Nitrospiraceae bacterium | reverse complement strand
GCCGTAGCGCTCCGGGCCACCTGCTCATCGCTCCGCTGGCCGTGGAGCGCTCCATCAAAGCGGTGCTGGAAGTGGGATTTTTTCATCCGGTGGACGAGACGGACAAGGAATTCGTGACCCGGGTGTCCGAGTCGATCGCGGTCGCGATTCGCTCCGCCCAAGCCCGCGCCCATATTCAAGAATTGTTGGAAGAAACCCAGCGCCAGGCGGAAGAACTCCAAGCGCAGAGCGAAGAACTGCGCGCGGCGAACGAGGAGCTGACGGAGCAAAGCGCCAGGCTCCAGGATTCCCACACGAGGTTGGAAGAACAACAGGCCGAGCTGGAACAAAGCAATGCGCAGTTGGAAGAGCATACGCAATTGCTGGAAACGCAGAAGGATGAGTTGACCCGCGCCAAGAGCAGCCTGGAAACCCAAGCCTCCGAGTTGGAAGAGGTCGGCCGGTACAAATCCGAATTCCTGGCCAACATGTCTCATGAGCTGCGCACGCCGCTGAACGCGTCGATGATTCTGGCTCGGCAGCTCGGCGACAATGTGGGCGGCCATCTGACCTCCGAACAGGTGAAATATGCCAAAAGCATCGAATCCGCCGGGCGGGATCTGTTGGCGCTGATCAATGAAGTGTTGGATCTGGCGAAAGTCGAGGCCGGTCGCATGGAGGTGCAGCTGCAGCCGGTGCGCCTGGCGGCCTTGGCCCTGCATGTGGAAACCATGTTTCAAGCGCTGGCCGGCGAGAAGGGTTTGAGCTTGAGTATCCGCCTCGCTGAGGACACGCCGGAGACGATTGAAACCGATCAGCAGCGACTGGAGCAGGTGCTCAATAATTTGCTCTCGAACGCAATCAAGTTCACGGAACAAGGCGAGGTCCTGGTGGAAATCGGTCGCGCCTCCGAGGGTCTGATTTTCTTCGCGGTCCGCGACACAGGGATCGGCATTGCGGAGGACCAACAGCAGGTCATTTTCGAGCCGTTCTGCCAGGCCGATGGGACGACGAACCGGAAGTACGGCGGCACCGGCCTCGGGCTGTCCATTGTCCGTGAATTCACGCGTCTACTGGGGGGCGATCTCCGATTGACCAGCGCGCCGGGGCGGGGAAGCACGTTCACGGTCCTCTTGCCGGAACGGTATGATGCGGCCGCGGTAACGGAAAAGGGGCCTCCCTTGTCGGGGGCAAAGGTTTTTCCCGACCTCCACGCGCGAATGGTTCCCGATCCCCCGTTCGCCCGCATGCGACCGGGTCAAGCACCGGGCCCGGCGGACGAGATAAAGGCGCCTGACTCTCTCCCAGATCGGATTCCCGACGACCGCGAACGGCTGTCGGGCGATCGACGCGTCGTGTTGATCATCGAAGACGACCAGCCCTTTGCCAGGATCCTCTCCGATCTCGCGCACGAGCAAGGCTTCCAAGCGCTGATCGCGACCACGGCCGGCGAGGCGTTGGTCTTGGCGCCGCAGTTTGTGCCGAATGCGATCCTGCTCGATATCGGTCTGCCCGACACCTCGGGGCTATCCGTACTCGACCGATTGAAGATCGATTCGCGCACCAGACATATCCCGGTCCACATCATGTCGGCTCACGATTACACGCAGACGGCCCTTTCGCTCGGCGCCGTGGGGTACATCCTCAAGCCGGTGAAACGCGAACAACTGATCGACGCCTTTCAGCGGCTGGAGCAGCGCCTCACGCAACGGTTGCGGCGCGTGCTGATCGTGGAGGACGATCCGACGCAACGGCAAGCCGTCACGGCGCTGTTGGCCTCGCGCGACGTGGAAACGATCGCCGTCGGGACCGCCGCGGACTGTCTCGACCGACTTCGCGCCACGACCTTCGACTGCATGGTGCTGGACTTGAGCCTGCCGGATGAGAACGGCTATGCCCTGTTGGAAACGCTGAGCCGGGAAGATCGGTATTCCTTTCCGCCGGTCATCGTCTATACGGGGCGCGACCTTTCTGCCGACGAAGAACAACGTCTCAGACGCTATGCCAAGTCCATCATCATCAAGGGCGTCAAATCACCGGAACGGCTATTGGACGAGGTGACGCTCTTTCTGCATCAAGTGGTCGCCGACCTGCCTCCCGCGCAGCAGGCCATGCTCAATCGCTCGCGCCGCGGAGATGCGGCCCTGGATGGTTCCAGGTTGTTGGTGGTGGAAGACGACGTGCGCAACGTGTTCGCGCTCATGAGTCTGCTGGAGCCGCGCGGCGCCAAAGTGCAGGTGGCACGTAACGGCCTTGAGGCCCTGGCGGCGCTGGAAGGGTCTGTTCAGCCGGACGGCGCCCCGATCGACCTTGTGCTGATGGACATCATGATGCCGGAAATGGACGGCTTGACCGCCATGCGCGAAATCCGCAAGCGTCCCGAATGGCGGAACTTGCCCATCATCGCGCTGACCGCCAAGGCGATGAAGGCTGATCATCTGCAGGCGTTGACTGCCGGTGCCAATGACTACATGGCCAAGCCGTTGGATGTGGATAGGCTGTTGTCGCTCGTGCGCATTTGGATGCCGAAGTAGGAGGAAGAGAGGTTAAGGTCAAGGTTGAGGTGAAGAGTAGGCAGGCTTAGTTAGGATGGAGGTTTAGGTTAAGAGAAGTCATGAACCAAGTGAAACCTGCTCCCCCTTCAATCTCAGCCTCAGCCTGCACTCAAAGCACCGAGGCGCTCGAAATCGAACTACTGCTCGATGCGCTCTACCGTGCCCATGAGTACGACTTCCGCGGCTATGCCCGTCCATCGCTCACGCGTCGTTTGGCGCAGGCGCGCGAGCATTTCGGCTGCCGGAGCTATTCGCAACTCCAAGACCTGCTGTTGCACGAGCCGACGGCGCTGCCGACGCTGCTCGGCTATTTGACCGTGCAGGTGAGCGAAATGTTCCGTGATCCGGGATATTTTCGCGCGCTGCGCCAGGAGGTGATGCCGCATCTGAAGACATATCCGTCGCTCAAAGTGTGGGTGGCCGGTTGCGGCGCGGGCGAAGAGTTGTATTCCCTCGCCATTCTGTTCCGCGAGGAAGGATTGGAGGACCGCACGGTATTCTATGCGACGGACATCGATCGCGACGCGCTCAAGCAAGCGGAAGCCGGCATCTATAAGTCTGACCGTCTGGCGTTGTTCACGACGAATCATCGGCGGTCGGGCGCCAAGGGATCGCTATCAGAGTATTACCATGCCGGGTCGCGAGCCGTCGTGTTCGACAGGACGCTGCGCAAACGGACGGTGTTCGCCGAGCACAATCTGGCTTCCGACGCCGTGTTCGCCGAGGCGCATTTGATTTCCTGCCGCAACGTGCTGATCTATTTCGACCGGTCCCTTCAGAACCGGGCCATCGGGTTGTTCGCGGAGGCGCTCGTGCGAAAGGGATTTTTGGGCTTGGGAGACAAAGAGACCTTGCGCTTCACCGGCCATGACGAGACCTTTGAGCCGTTCGTCTCGAAAGAACGTATCTATCGCAAACGAGGGAAGCTATGAACAGACCGGATGTGATCGAGAGTCGGCCGGATGCGCCGCCGGGCCGTGCCAAGATGCTGCTCGTGGACGACCATCCGGTAAATCTCATGGCTCTCGCCGAATTACTGCGCCGCGATGACGCGGAACTGCTGCGCGCCGGATCCGGAGCCGAGGCCCTGGAATTGTTATTGGTACACGATGTGGCTCTGGCGCTGATCGACGTGCAGATGCCGGAGATGGACGGCTTCGAGCTCGCCGAATTGATGCGCGGGGTGGAGCGGGCAAAATACGTCCCGATCATCTTTGTCACCGCCGGCCTGCGGGATGCCGAGCGCCGGTTCCGCGGATACGAGGCGGGAGCGGTGGATTTTCTTTACAAACCCATAGAGACGGATATCCTCAAGAGCAAGGTCAACGTGTTCCTCGCGATCGATCGGCAGCGTCGAGAACTCACCCGGTTGCTGGCGGAACGCACGGAGGCCGAGCGCCAGGCCCGGGAGAGCGAAGCCAAGCTGCAGTCTTTGGCAAGCCGCCTGGAACGGACCGGGGGGGAGAGGACGGAAGAACTGGTGGAGTCTCAGGAACGGTTGCGGGCCTTGGCGGTTGAGTTGAATCTGGCGGAGCAACGCGAGCGAGCGCGATTGGCCACAGACATGCACGATCATTTGCAGCAGCTACTGGTGCTGGGCAAGCTGAAACTTGCCGGCGGCAAGCGGGCCTCCGTGGGCTTGCCCGCCGTGGAAAAGATGATCCATGAAACGGACGCGATCTTTGCCGAGGCGTTGCAATACACGCGCTCGCTCGTGGCGGAGTTGAGTCCGCCGGTGCTGCGGGACCATGGACTCGGCGCCGGATTGCGATGGCTCGGCGGCTATTATATGGAAAAGTACGAGATGACCGTGGCGGTGACCATGCCGAAGACGGTGGAACCGACATTGCCGGAAGATCAGTCGGTGCTGCTGTTTCAATCGGTGCGCGAACTTTTGATGAATGCTTGGAAACATGCCGGAACAACCGAGACCGCCGTTGTCTTGGAACAAACGGACGACCGATTACGGATCATCGTGAGCGATCAGGGAGTAGGTTTCGATCTTGCCGCTGTCGCCGTTACTGAACCGACCGGTGGGCTGTCGTCCAAATTCGGCCTCTTCAGTATCAAGGAACGCATGCGCTCGCTCGGCGGGTCGTTGGAGCTGAAATCTGCGCCGGGCGAGGGAACGATCGCCACGCTCACGCTGCCGCTACGAAGCGGTGTCGATGTCATAACGGAAAAGACACTGGGCGCTCACCATCTCGCGCCCGTCCGCAAACATGATGCTCCTTATTCGTCGCATCGCGGACCTCAGCACTCGGGACTCCAGCAGAACGCGAAGATTCGCGTTCTGCTGGTCGACGACCATGCCATGGTGCGGCAGGGGCTTCGTGCGGTATTGGAGGGCTACGAAGATGTGCAGGTCGTCGGAGAAGCGGTGGACGGCCGGGACGCCGTGCGGTTGGCCGAGCAGCTGCGGCCCGGCATCGTGGTGATGGACATCAACATGCCGAAGATGAACGGCATTGAAGCCACGCAGGAAATTACCGCCCGCTATCCCAACATCATCGTGATCGGGTTATCGGTGAACGCCGACGATGACAACCACCGCGCGATGACGAGGGCCGGCGCAGCCACGTTGCTTACGAAGGAGGCGGCCGTCGGGCAGATCTACGAGACTATGCTCGCGATACGAAGGGACTTCTGTCCTGTCGCATGACCTCGTCATTCGTCGGTTCGTTCCAATCCACGCTCCCTTCATCCCAACCATGATGATGCCCTCCATCCGGCGTGACTCGCCGGCCCGGGCTTTTCCGAACCGATACCGGGAACTTTTTACGTGAAACTAGGGATGGCCCGAGGTTTCTGCGGAATCCTATCTGTATAGAGTGCATCCTCGGAACCAACCAGAAAAGGAGGAAGAGCCATGACGGCAACCCACATTGATCAAGTCAGAGAGAGGCTGGAGCAACGTGGTACGGCTTGTCCGTTGGAAGAGGTCATGGGGCTTTGTCCGGAATTGACCTGGAATCAGGTCTTTCTCGCCATCGATTATTTGAGCCGAACCGGGCAAGTCCGGGTGACGATGGATGTGGGCAAGACCTATACGGTAGAGGCCTATCGTCCGGTTGCGACAGTCGCGACGACTGCCGCATAACACGACGGAGCCGGACGGAGTCAACTGAGTCCGTTCGACGCGGACACACGGAACCGGTCGGAGATCTCGACGGAAAACTGGAGAGAGGGGCGGAACGTCACCACTCAAGGTATTTGAAATGCCCATGAGGACACAGGCCATTCAGAACGCAGAAGCAGAGACCCGCATCAAGGAAGCGACGTGCGCTCATCAACGCATCATCGATGATATTTTGACTAAGGGCGGTAAACGAACCGGAAAGGTTCGCTGTCTTGAATGCCACGCGATGTTTGATGATCCCTACAAAGGCTTCAGGTAGCGAGTCGCTTATCCGCAATAAACGATCTCCGAACTACTTGTTGCGTTCTGCGACAGGGTGGATTTTTATCCTGTCGCAAATTTCCCTCCCGCATCCTTGCTTCCCTGCTTCAGTTGCCGTTCAACTTGTGAATCTTCCGTAAAGATCAAGCCATACTGATTACCTCCTTCGCAGGCTTCCTCCTTGCAGTCTAGACTTTCAAATATGACTCTGCCCGGGCAAAGGGATGCGATGGTCAATCGTCGGCCGGTGATGTCGCGGATGACGACGGAGATCAAAAGTATGGAATGATGATATGACGACCTGGACCTGTATCTTCGCGGCCATCGCCGTGTGATTGTGGAGATGCTCTAAAGGGGGACATGGATCATGACCCGGACAATGAAAGCATTTGTGATGCGGAAACTGGGTTCGGTGGGGATGATGGAGAAGCCGATTCCTGACCCTGGACCGAATGATGCGATCGTCAAAACCACTGCCGCGCTCATCTGCACCTCGGATGTCCATACCGTTGATGGGGCGATCGGAGAACGTATCAACCTGACACTAGGCCATGAAGCCGTCGGGGTCATTTACAAACTGGGAAGCGCCGTCAATGGGTTTCGCGAGGGAGATCGAGTCGGAGTGAACGCCATCACCCCCTGTTATCAGTGCGAGAATTGCTTGCGCGGCTACACCTCGCAGTGTCAGCAGATGCTCGGTGGATGGAAGTTTGCCAACGTCAAGGATGGAAACCTCGCGGAATATTTCCATGTCAACAATGCGCAAGCGAACTTGGCGCGGATTTCAGCGGGTCTCACCGATGAGCAGGTCGCATACTGCGCGGATATGATGTCCACCGGGTTCATGGGGGCCGAGCATGCGAATATTCCCATCGGCGGCTCTGTGGCCGTCTTAGCACAGGGCCCGGTCGGCCTCATGGCCACGGCGGGGGCAAGGTTGCTGGGGGCCGGCCTGATCATTGCGGTGGAGGCCGTGCCGCAGCGGAAAAAACTGGCGAAGGAATTCGGGGCCGATGTAGTGATCGACTTCACGGAACAGGATCCCGTCGATGTCATTCTTGGCTTGACGGACGGGCAAGGGGTGGATTCATCCATCGAAGCCCTCGGAGCCCAGGCGACGTTCGAGGCCTGTATCAAAGCAACGCGCCCCGGGGGGACCATCTCCAACGTGGGCTATCACGGGCAAGGGGATTATGTGCAGATGCCGCGCAAAGAATGGGGCGTCGGGATGAGCGACAAGGTCATCAGGACCGGGCTGTGCCCCGGCGGAGCCGAACGGATGAAACGGTTGATGCGGCTCTTGGAAACCGGGCGCGTCAATCCACTGCCGCTGACGACACATCGATTCAGTTTCAGCGATGTGGAGAA
>DASSBQ010000364.1:0-2682 GCA_035698625.1 Nitrospiraceae bacterium | reverse complement strand
AGCGATGGCCGGCAGTTGGCTTGCCACCGTGATTCCGTCACAGCTCCACATTCTCGGGATAACTATTCAACCGGCTTCCAATCTACCGTTTCTATTTGCCATCTCCGGCATTCTTCGTTTGCTGGTATCCTTCAGTCTCTTGCGGACATTTCGAGAGCCGCGTTCCATCCGCCTGCCGTCTCGACGGCATATCATGTGGGAGCTTCCGCTGGTGAAACCGTTGCTGGGGCTCGTTCCCTGGAGAAGCTCTCGCGTACCCCACTGACCGCGAGCGTCACAAATCCGGCGTTACTGCCCTGCGGCTTTTCGTTCCCGCTCCTCCTGCTTCAATTTCTCGAACGTCCGGTCGGCATTTCCCTTCACCTGCTCGGAACTCGGCTGTGGCATCGGTTTCGGTTTGTCGCTTGCGCAGCCGACGACCCCTAGGGCGACTATGAAGCACCAACAGATGTAGACCATTCCGCCATGCCTCGCCGATGCCGTTTGATCCGCCATGATTTCCTCCGTCAATAGTGAGCGTTATTCAGCTGGGGCCGCATGCGTAGGGACGAACCCCGAACCGCCTTCATTATGAAGACCAGGCTCTTCAATCTCAACTCGGATCGGTCTTCCGTGGAATTCCTGAGTTGTTCACGCCGGCTGAACCATCGGCTGGCGGCCCGCCTCCCCGCAGATTGACTGACTGGTCGAATCCCGCTATCCTTCTTTTTCTCTGCCACTTACATGAGGACCACTCACATGTCGTTACGAGACCGACTCACTGAAGATCTGAAACTCGCCATGAAGTCCCGGGACCAGCTGCGCATGGATGTGATTCGAATGATCAAGGCGGCCGTGCTTAACAGGGAAGTCGAAGCCAAAAAGGATTTGGATGACGCAGAGATGAGCCGCGTGATGGCTACGCTCATCAAGCAGCGGAGGGAGGCGGCCGAACAGTTCGAAAAAGGGCACCGTAACGACCTGGCTGCAAAAGAACGCTCGGAGATTGATATCATTGAGGCCTATCTGCCGCCCGCTGTATCGGACGAGGAGATCAGCCGAGCCGTAGAGCAGGCGGTACGAGAAGCAGGCACGCCCTCCTTAAAAGACATGGGGACGGTCATGAAGGCGGTCATGGCGCGCTTTGCCGGTCAACCCGTGGATGGAAAACGCGTGAGCGATCTCGTCCGAGCCAAACTTCAGTCATAGCTCCCCGCGGCTGCTATACTTAGCAGAGCCGCCCACTCTCCAACCATACCCAGCGGTAAAGGCAGAATCGGGGCGATCCGGCTGCTCCTCATCATGACGAGTCAGTCGCCGGACGACATCCATAGATACATCCAACCGGAGCAGCATGAGTATTTTGATCGTTGATGACTCCCCCGACCAACAATTGATCCTCCGGTCGATTCTGACAAAGGCCGGCCATCAAGAGATCCTCTGTGCGGATTCGGCGGAGTCCGCCTATCTTGAACTCGGAGCCGACGGCTCCGCCGGACGCCCTTCCGCTTGCAACATCGATCTCATCCTCATGGATTTTCTCATGCCCGGCATTGACGGCGTCGCTGCCTGCGCGCATATCAAGACGGTCGAGCATCTTCGTGAGATTCCCATCATTGTCGTGACGGCGAAGACGGACGTGGAAAATCTTCAGGCCGCGTTCTCGGCCGGAGCGATTGACTTCATCAATAAGCCGGTCAATGCCGTGGAATTACTGGCCCGCGTGTCGTCCGCCCTGATGCTCAAGAAGGAAATGGACTGCCGCAAGGCGCGGGAGCAGGAGTTGCGGCGCAGCAATGAGGCGTTGCAGAAAGCCTTGAGCGAAGTCAAAGTTCTCAAGGGCCTCGTTCCCATTTGCGCCTCCTGCAAAAAGATCCGCAATGATCAAGGATTCTGGCAGCAATTGGAGGAATACATTCAACAACACTCCGAAGCGGAATTCAGCCACGGCCTCTGCACACCCTGCATAAAGAAGCTTTATCCTGGTTTTTATCAGGAGTAGCTGCTAGATTTTCTGCTGGCTGACCTTGTTCTTGGAAAGGGCCCTCAATGAGCATCCTGATCGTTGACGACTCTGCCGACGACCTTCACCTCCTTCAATCGCTCCTTTCGAATGCCGGCTACCAAGACACTCTGATCGCCGAATCGGCGGCCGCGGCATTTCGTCTCCTCGGCCTGGACGGCGGCAAGCAAGCGCCTCACCGGGTTGATTTGATTCTGATGGATATCGTCATGCCGTCGATGAGCGGAATCGAGGCCTGCCGCCAGATCAAAGCCGTCGAGCGCTTCCGCGACATCCCGATTATCATGGTGACCGTCAAGACCGATCCGGTCGATCTCCAGCTGGCCTTTGCCGCGGGCGCCATCGATTATGTCGCCAAGCCGATCAGCAAGATCGAACTGTTGACCAGAGTGCGCTGCGTGCTCAGGCTGGTCCATGAGATCGACCGCCGGCGCGCCAGAGAGCAGGAGCTTCTTGAAGTCATGCGCCAATTGCAGGAAGCAAACCAAATGCTGCTTCGCCTGTCCTGCTTGGACGGGTTGACGGGAATCACCAATCGCCGTCAGTTCGACGATTTTCTCGATCAGGAATGGCGGCGGGCGGTGCGCGAACATACTCCCCTGTCCTTGATCATGCTCGATATCGATCAGTTCAAGACCTATAACGATGCCAACGGACATCAGGCCGGCGACGAATGTTTG
>DASSBQ010000363.1:0-6298 GCA_035698625.1 Nitrospiraceae bacterium | reverse complement strand
AGAAGCGTCCGAAGACGATGGAAGTTCGCGTAGTAGGCGCCCTGTCCGACCGTTGCTCGGCCAAAGATATTATTCTGGCCATCATCGGCAAGATTGGCACCGCCGGGGGAACCGGTCATGTCATTGAATACACCGGCCCGGCTATCCGCGCCTTGACGATGGAGGGGCGCATGACTCTCTGCAACATGTCTATTGAAGGTGGAGCGCGGGCCGGCATGGTGGCGCCGGATGAGACCACCGTCTCCTATATAAAGGGACGCCCCATGGCTCCGACAGGCTCACAGTGGGATCAGGCCGTACGTGCATGGCAGCAACTTTCGACCGATCCCGGAGCGGTGTATGACTCCGTCGTCGAACTCCGCGCCGACACGATTGCGCCTCAGGTGACGTGGGGCACGAGTCCGGGCATGGTCACCGGCGTTGATGGAACGATTCCGGATCCGCGTGAGATGAAAGATGACAAGCTGCGCCATGCGACGGAGCGGGCGCTGGCGTATATGGGACTCACGCCGGGCACTCCGTTGACCAAGATCTCGATCGATAAGGTATTTATCGGGTCCTGCACCAACTCGCGCATCGAAGACCTGCGGTTGGCTGCGGACTACGCGAAGGGCAAGAAAGTCGCGCGCGGGGTTCATGCGATGGTCGTTCCCGGATCCGGGTTGGTCAAGCAGCAAGCGGAACAGGAAGGTCTCGACCTGATTTTCAAGGAATCGGGCTTTGAGTGGCGGGAGGCAGGCTGCAGCATGTGCTTGGCAATGAACGCCGACATGCTTCAACCGGGCGAACGTTGCGCGTCGACCAGTAATCGCAATTTTGAGGGGCGTCAGGGAGCGGGGGGACGGACCCATCTCGTCTCTCCGGCGATGGCTGTAGCGGCCGCTATCGAAGGACATTTCGTGGACATCAGACACTGGAGCTGAAGTGACGACTGCATTCAGTGAGTCATTGCATCATTGGGATTCCAAAACTCAATGACCCACTGATCAACTGATAACATGGGAACCTCGTCATGCAACCGTTTACTCAATTAACCGGGCTCGTCGCCCCGCTGGACCGGCTCAATGTCGATACGGACCAAATCATCCCGAAGCAGTTTCTCAAGACCATCAAACGGACCGGACTGCGGGAAGGCCTGTTTTATGATTGGCGGAAAACCGGTTCGGGTTCACCTGACCCGGCATTCTTTTTAAATCAGCCCCGATATCAAGGCGCGACAATTCTGCTGACCCGCGATAACTTCGGGTGCGGTTCATCGCGGGAACACGCGCCCTGGGCCCTGTTGGATCAAGGCTTTCGATGCATCATTGCGCCCAGCTTCGCGGATATTTTTTTTAACAACTGCCTTCAGAACGGCATTCTTCCTGTCGTCCTTGCCCCTGAGGAGGTGCAGGCGCTCTTCGACAACGTCAACACAATGGAAGGATTCACACTAACCGTAGATCTGGGAGCACAGACCGTCACAACGCCTCCCGGCACGGTCTATCGTTTCGAGATCGATCCGTTCCGTAAAGATTGCCTGTATCGCGGCTTGGATGCCGTCGGTTTGACGCTGCAGCATCAGGATGCCATCACGGCATACGAACGTCGTCGAAAGGTCGAAGCACCCTGGCTGTTTCGTGATCTGTAACAACTGTTCTGTAACTTCACTGCAAGGAGGAATGATGAATCGTCGCGAAGCCTTCGGTCGCGTGAACCATGAAGCTTAGGCTGCTGGTCGTTCTCTTATTCTTCGGCGTTGCCGCCTATCTGATCGTGGTGTTCAATTGGAGTTACTCAGACGGCGAGCGGGCCGGATACTTACAGAAATTCTCGCGCAAAGGCTGGGTCTGCAAGACCCATGAAGGAGAGCTCGCCATGACCACCGTCCCCGGCGTCGCTCCGCTGTTGTGGGATTTCAGCGTCTGGGATGACACAGTGGCCCAGCAATTGGACGGTCAAATGGGAAAGCGGGTCGTACTTCACTACAAGGAATACCGGTACATCCCGACGACCTGTTTCGGCGAAACTCCCTATTTCGTCGACCGCGTCGATATTGTCGAATGAACGGCCGGAGCCTGCCGACCTACAGCCAGTTCTTCCGCTTGAAAAACGCCAGCATCGCGGTCCCGATGACCCCCATGATCCCCAGCACGGCGGGATAGCCCCAACTGGACTTCAATTCGGGCATGTGCTCGAAGTTCATCCCGTAGATGCTGGCGATAAAGCTCAGCGGCATGAAAATCGTCGTAATGATGGTGAGTACCTTCATCACGGCATTCAGACGATAGCTCACGCTCGACAGATAAATCTCCAACATCGACGACACCATTTCCCGCAAGCTTTCGACGGTATCAACGATTTGCACCAAATGATCATAGACGTCTCGAAAAAATACCTTGGTCGATCCCTCGAAGAAACGCCCTTCGGCCCGCGACAGATTGTTGATCACATCCCGTAGCGGCCAGACGGAACGGCGCAGAAACAAGAGTTGGCGCTTGAGCGCGTGGATCTCGCGCAGCGTCTCGGGTTGGGGATTGGCCACGACGAGATCCTGTAATGCTTCGATCCTCTCGCCGACGGTTTCCAACACGACAAAGTAACGATCGACGATGGAATCGATCAAGGCATAGAGCAAATAGTCGGAGCCGGCATGGCGTAGGCGGCCCTTACCCGAACGCAGGTGATCCTTCACTGCCTGGAATACATCTCCGCCGTTTTCCTGGAACGACAGCAAGAAATTGTCCCCGTATACCAAACTCACCTGCTCAACCATGATGTCGCCGCGGCGCTCCCCCTCGTACACCATTTTCAGTACGACATAGCCGTAGCTACCGTAGTCATCCAGCTTCGGCCGCTGATCGGTGTTGGCGATATCTTCCAAGATGAGTGAGTGGAGGCCGAACAGCTTCCCGAACGATTCGAGGATTTCTATTTTGTGTACGCCGCCGACATCCACCCATGTCACGCATGGCTCCGGCGCGATGGGAACATCTTCAGCCTTTGCGACCTGCCGTTCCTGGAAATGGCTGTCGTCGTAATCGAACACGGTAATCTTCACCGTTTCGGATTTCTTTTCCCCGATGTGCACGAGGGTGCCGGGAGGAAGGCCGGCTTTGCGCGACCGCTTTTGAACCAGTTTCATGGTGGCGCCTCCTTTAGCGCGACCGCGTGGGCGTGGTCAAGACTATTCTCGTGCAACACACCGGTCTCCGTTTTGTTAGAGCGACAATACCTGATAAGGTACAAATAGATGGAAGCGACAACTACGCAGGAAAGAACAATGGGTATATAGGAATAATGGACCGGGAATTACACATCCTCGTCGAAGCCATGAAACAGGCCGGCCGGCAAGTGCTTGATCTGACAGGCGAAAGCTTGTCGATCCATACGAAAGCCGATCACTCTCCTGTCACGACGGCGGATTGGGTGGTCGATCGCGTGATCCATGAAGCGATTTCCCGCCAGTTTCCGGACGATGGCTGGCTGTCGGAGGAACGGCCGGATGACTTCGATCGATTGAACAAGAAACGGACGTGGATCCTCGACCCTATCGACGGAACGCGTGCGTTCATTAAGAAGATCCCGGAGTTCTGCATTTCGGCCGCCTTGGTGGAGAACGGATTTCCTGTGATCGCCGCTATCCTCAATCCATCAACGGATGAATTGTTCACCGCAATACGAGGCAGGGGAACAGAGCTCCTTCAAGGGGCGAACCGGCAAAGTCAGCCCGCATTTCAGGATGACACCCCGCTGGTTCTCGTCAATCCATGGGATTGGCGACGGGGCCGATTTCAAACCGTTGCACACCGGGCGCAATGCCGGCCGGTCGGGTCAATCGCCTTTGCGCTGGCCAATGTCGCTGTCGGCCGCGCCGCCGCCGCGGTAATGCTGGAAGGCGGCAATGAATGGGACGTTGCCGCGGGCGTGTTACTGATTGAAGAAAATGGGGGAGTCATTACGGACATTCACGGAGGGCCGGTCCGGTTCAATCAACCGGATCCTCGTCTCCGGGGCATCCTGGCGACGGGCCGGGACGTCGACCCATCACTACGGGTCACACTCGGTTCATTGGCATCGCCGTTGCCGTCTACACTGCTCTAGCGGCAAAGGAAACAACATGCGCATAACGATTCTCGGAACAGGCATATTGGGACGCGCTATTGCTGACCGTCTCCATCGCGCCGATCAGAGGGTGACCGTGTATAATCGCACCCGATCCAAGGCCGAGCCCTTGGAGAAGTTGGGCATCACGGTTGCCGATTCCTGCGAGGATGCGGTGAGCCGGGCTGACGTAATTATCTTGCTGCTGGCTGACGCACCGGCCATCCGATCCATGCTTTTCGAGAACCTTGGTCCCAACCTCGCCGGCCGGACGGTGATCCAAATGGGAACGATCGGACCCGACGAGAGCCGATCTTTCCAGAAGGAAGCCGTCGCTGCAGGCGGTGACTACTGTGAAGCACCGGTGTTGGGCAGTGTAAGCGAAGCTCGGAATGGAACGCTTCTCGTCCTGTTCGCAGGCATCAAGAGTCAGCTTGACCGGCTGGCGGAGGTCTTTCGTCCCTTGACACCCTGTCCTGTATTTGTTGGGCCTGTAGGAAAAGCCGCGGCTCTCAAGTTGGCATTGAATCAATTGATTGCTGCAGAAACGGCGGCGTTTTCGCTCAGCCTTGGCATCGTTCAACGAGAGGCCATTGATGTCGAGGTATTCATGGACGTGTTGCGTAACAGCGCGCTGTTCGCACCGACCTATGAGAAAAAACTTCCCCGCTTCCTGGACAGGGACTACCGCAATCCCAATTTCTCCACGAGACACCTCCTCAAGGACGTGCGTCTGGTCCTCAATGAAGCGAAGATGTGCGGGTTATCGACCGGCGCGCTCGAAGGCATCCTTCCACTTCTTTCGAACACCATCACCGGCGGCTTAGGCGACATGGACTATTCGGCGATCTACGAGGCTATCAATCCCCGCCCGCGGCTCTCCTAATCCTTTCCCGCGGCTACCGCACCAACGACGTGTGGCGATCGTCCGAATCTGTGCCGCTCTGCACGCGGATAACCTTGAATCGTCCCCCTGGTTTGGCCGGCTTCGTGTCTCGCTCAATGCGCGTGTACCACCATCGCCCTTCACCCTCGGAATAGTCAGAGGAGAGCAGGATCTCGAAACCACCTTCCCGATCATTCTCGACCTGGGCCCATTTGCCCGTCCACGTATGGTCCCACAAAGCGCCGGTTTCGAATCGGCCACCCTTGAAGGCATACTCACCGTTTCCCTGCTCATCCAACACCAGCGAAACCACCACCCCGCCCTCTTCGTATTCCCACTCTCCGGCCAAGACCTGGGAATCTGCCACGTCAGCCGGGTCCGCGATCCGAGGGGCCGGTTGTTTAGGTAGCGATGCAACTTGGCCGTGACCGCAGGCAGCAAACAATACCGTCACCAATGTTAATCCGATAGATTGGCGGGTGCGCTCCAAAAAGGCCCGCCTCGTCATGCGCTTTTTCATCGACACTCCTGTTCATTTACGAAAGGCAATGGTTCTTTCCCGCTGATACCATGCAATCTCAATACCACCTTCTGTCTACCTTCCTTTTGATACCATGCCGCGGCCTCTACAACAAGCCTGCGCATACTCCTAGCAATTGAGCTGGTGCAACTATTGTGCGAGTGAAACCAGACTGGGAAGGATTATCCAATTGAAATCACAGGACAATTCACACTTCAATAGCCTATCTGCTCCAGGCGCCGGCAAGCTTCGGCTAAATCTGCATCGGTTTTTGCAAAGCAAAACCGAAGAAACCGGTGGCCATCCGGACCGGTAAAGAATGCCTCGCCAGGAACACCGGCTATCCCGGTCTTGTCGAGAAGATACATCGCTCGTTCCTTTCCCGTGGACCCGGGAAGTCGCGAGACGTCGGCCAACACATAGTATGCTCCTTCCGGCACGGAAGGAATCAAGCCTGCCTTGTTCAGCGACAGGCAGAACCGGTCCCGCTTCCGTTGATACTCGGCGGCGAGTTCACCATAGAAGGAAGCCGGCAGCTCCCGGATCCCCTTGGCAACCCCATACTGCAATGGGGTCGGCGCGCAGACATAGACGAGGTCGTTCATCGCCCCGATCAACTGAGCCGACTCAGGCGCGGCCACGCTATAGCCGATGCGCCATCCCGTAATGCTATAGGTCTTGGAATAGCCGCCTATCGTGATTGTGCGATCTCTCATGCCGGGAAGCGTGGCCATGCTGATGTGCCGGCGGCCGTCAAATAAGAAGTACTCATAGATCTCGTCGGTAATGACCAATAGGTCATGCCGCTT
>DASSBQ010000362.1:0-8267 GCA_035698625.1 Nitrospiraceae bacterium | reverse complement strand
CTCCGTCAATGACCGCCCACGTGGAATGGTCGCCGGATTTCGACCCAGCAGCACGCTGAGTTGATTTTCTTTTTGCACCATCTGACGTTCTAATTCGGCAGCCCGGGCTGCGGCATTGGCTCGTTCCGCTTCAAATTGATCGGCGTCCAATTTGGCGATGACGCCGCCTTTAAGCCGTGCCTGGGCGATCTTCACTGATTCATCCCAGGACTTGAGGGTCCGCTTAGCGATATCCAACTGCATGTCGAATTGCAGCAACTCGAAGTAACCCTGGGCGACACTGCTGACCAGCTCCAGGACAACGGCGCGCCGATTTTCCTGCTGCCGAAAAAGATCGGCCATAGCGGCTTCATTCGAGCGCCGAATGCGACCCCAAATATCCAATTCCCACGATAAGTTGCCCAGCAGGTAATAGTTGAACGGGCTGGCAAATCCAGGGAACAAAAATACCGTTTGGCGTCCAAAGGCCGGGATATTCGCAGCAGTGCTGAGTTGCGGCGCGAAATCCGTCCGCGCAACGAAGACTCTGGCTTGAAATTCCTCGATCGTGGCGACAGCGCGTTTTAGATCCTTGTTCTCTTCCAGCGCGATCCTGATCAGCTTCTGCAATTCCGTGTCCCGCAGAAGTTCCCACCAAGGCATATTGGCAATAGAAGTCCCCGCGCCTGCTTCCTGATCCATTCGGAATGTGTCCGGTGTGGTGGCCTCCGGGCGGGTATAATCAGGACCCACTGCGCAAGCACTCACGAGGACGGAGAACAGAAGCAGCAATAGTTTATACATGTTGATACTCTTCTTCCCGATCCACTTCGGGATCCAATTCGGCTTGCTCAGGCAGTCGCCTTCCAATGAGTCGATGGCTCAGTTTCGTGATTAACACAAAAAACAGCGGAACGAAAAAAATGGCGAGAAACGTCGCTGCAAGCATTCCACCAAACACTCCGGTCCCGATCGAATGCCGACTGGCTGCGCCCGCGCCACCGGCAAAAACCAGGGGAACCACGCCTAGAATGAATGCCATGGAGGTCATGATGATCGGCCGAAATCTCAACTTCGCCGCTTCAAACGCTGCCTCTATCGGCGCCATGCCGGCTTCGACTCGTCGGTTTGCAAATTCCACAATCAGAATGGCGTTCTTGGCGGAGAGTCCAATCAGGGTGACCAGGCCGATCTGAAAGTAAATATCATTGGCGAGCCCGCTGATCCAGACCGCGGCCATGGCACCGAACACGCCGAACGGCACAGCCAGGATGACGGCAAAGGGCACGGACCAACTCTCGTACTGCGCGGCCAGCACCAGAAATACCATTAACAGCCCGAATGCGAACGCAAAGACGGATTCGGAGCCCGTCTTGTGTTCCTGATAGGAAATCCCGCTCCAATCAATCT
Source organism: Nitrospiraceae bacterium (assembly GCA_035698625.1). GTDB lineage: Bacteria > Nitrospirota > Nitrospiria > Nitrospirales > Nitrospiraceae > DASSBQ01. The sequence goes on along the minus strand of DASSBQ010000362.1, from coordinate 6,878 downwards.
CGTAGCCTTGAGGAACCAAGACCTTCTGCGCGACCCGATCCAGCGCCGACAGCGCCTGGCCCGAACTATACCCGGGCGCGGCGGCCCCTAGCACCAGCGCGGTATTGAAGCCGTTAAAGTGAGTGACAGGATCGGGACCGCTGGTATACTCAGTCGTCACGACCGTATCCAGCGGAATCATGCTCTCTCCCTGCAAGCCGCGGGCACGCACGAACACCTTTGAAATATCGTCGGGGGATGAGCGATACTGGGCCTCCGCCTCTGTCTGTACTCGATAGACCCGGCCGAACTTCACAAAGTCATTCACATAGAGATTGCCGAAATAGGCTTGCAGCGTATCGAACACCTCGGAAATAGGCACCCCCAGCGATTTGGCCCGTTCTCGATTGATCCGAGCGTACAGACGCGGCGCGCTCACGCGAAACGTCGTTCCCATTGCACCGATTGCCGGTTCTTCGCGAGCCTTCGCGATAAAGTCCTGCGTCACGGCCGAAAACTGATTGAAATCCCCGCCGGACGGATCCTGAACTTGCAAGGAAAATCCGCCCGTCGCCCCCAATCCGCGGATCGGAGGCGCGTTGAATGCAAGAACCAGGGCTTCCGGAATTTTCGCAAACTCACCGAACGCGGCGCCTATTAAGGCATTCACGTGCTGATGCGGCGCGGTTCGCCGATCCCAGTGATGCAACGGCACAAACATGGTGGCCGAATTCGGGCCACGCGTATTGAAGACGAAATTCATGCCCGAGATTGCATCGGTCGAATGGATGGCCGGGTTCGAGAGAAAATAATTCTCAACCTTGGTCAACACCGCATCCGTCCTTTGCTTGGATGCGCCGTCCGGCAACTGAACCACGGAAATGAAATAGCCTTGGTCTTCTTCAGGAAGAAAACTGCTGGGAATCATGCGAAACAGACCGATGGCGGCCACAATCAGGACCGCGAACACGGCAAGTGCCACGATCGACCGATTCATGATTCCGGCAACGGCCGCCGAATAGCGCAATCTGGTCCATTCGAAAAAGCGGTTAAACCGGGCGAAAAACCAGCCGTCTTGATGGTGCCCGGGCTTGAGGACCAGCGCGCACAAGGCCGGACTCAAGGTCAACGCCACAAACCCGGAAATAATCACAGCTATCGCGATGGTAATGGCAAACTGCTTATATAGCTCGCCTGTGATGCCGCCCAAAAAGGCAACCGGCACGAACACTGCGCACAGGACCAGGACAATGGCGATCACAGGGCCCGTCACCTCCGTCATGGCCTTCTTAGCCGCCGACTTCGGCGAAAGCCTGCCTTGCGTCATATGGCGCTCGACATTTTCGACCACGACGATCGCGTCGTCGACCACAATACCAATGACCAACACCATGCCGAACAGCGTCAATGTATTGATTGAAAAGCCGAGTGCCTGCAGGCCGATGAACGCCCCGATCAAGGAGACGGGAACCGCCACTGCCGGAATCAGCGTGGCCCTCCAGGTTTGGAGAAACAGGTATACGACCAGGATGACCAACACCATCGCTTCAGCCAGCGTTTTCACCACCTCCTGAATGGAGACCTCGATGAATCGCGTCGTGTCATAAGGAATGTCATAGGACACTCCGGAAGGAAAACTTTTGGAAACCTGAGCCATCTCAGCCCGCACGCGCTTGACGGTGTCCAGCGCATTAGAGCCGGGCGACAGAAAGGTACCAAGAAAGACGTTCGGCTTCCCATTCCATCGTCCTTCGATGGCGTAGGATTGAGCGCCCAGCTCCACCCGTGCGACATCTTTGAGGCGGATCATCGAGCCGTTCGGCAAGGCGCGGACAATCATCTCCTCAAAGTCCTTGGCGTCCGTCAGACGGCCCTGCGTAATGATCGGGATCGTGAGTTCAGTGCCTTTAGGCGCCGGTTCCCGTCCGATGGTACCGGCCGGGAAATCCCGGTTCTGTTCGCGGACGACATTGGCGATATCCGTCGGAGTAAGATTGAGCTGAGCCATCCTGACCGGGTCCAAAATCAATCGCATCGAGTAATTCTGGGCGCCGAAGACCATGGCATTTCCGACGCCGGGCAAGCGTTTGAGATTGTCGACGACACGGAGGATCGCGTAATTCGACAAGTAGACCGTATCGTGCGTGGGATCGGTGGAGCTCAGGGCCACCACGAGAAGGAGATCCGGCGATACTTTGTTGATGTTGATGCCCTGTCGCACGACCTCCGGCGGAAGCTGCGGCTCCGCCAGTTTGACCCTATTCTGCGTTTGCACCTGCGCGATATCGACATTCGTGCCGATTTCAAACGTCAGGCGGAGGCTCACGTGGCCGTCATTGGTGCTCGTGGAATCGTAGTACAGGAGGTTATCAATGCCCGGCAGTTGCACTTCGATGGGGCGCGCGACGGAGTCGGCGATCACTTCCGCACTGGCGCCGGGATAATCCGTCTCAATCTGCACGACCGGCGGGGTGATCTCGGGAAATTGGGCGATCGGCAAATCATGCAACGCCACCAAGCCGACCACGACCAAAATGATCGAAAGAACCGACGCAAAGATCGGACGGTCAATAAAGAAATGAGACGTCACTGCCCAACTCTCGCCTTCTCCGGCTCGGTCTTGCGCGCGGACATTTCGCCTTCCGGCTGTCGATTTGCCTGCACCGGTTTCACCGGCGCGCCGGGCGCGATCTTATGCATGCCTTCCACGATGATGCGCTCACCAGCTTGTAAGCCCTCGTCAATCAACCATTGATTACCTTCCCAACCGGAAGCCTGCACAGGCCGCATCTCGACCTTGTCGTCTTGGCCGACCACAAAGACCATGGACCCTTTCGGTCCTTGCTGCACCGCTCGCTGCGGAACCAGGATAGCAGCCGGTTTAGTGTACCCTTTGACGCGAACCCTGACGAATTGCCCCGGCAACAACACCCGGTCCGGATTTGGGAATACGAATCGTCCCTGCCTTGCCCCGGTCTCCGTTCGGAGACCCACATCGAGCAGATCTAACGTGCCTTCGCGGGAATACGTACTGCGGTCCGCGAAGGTGATGACACCCTTGAGTTGGTATACATCCGGACTCTCGACCTTCTTTTCCGACAACTCACGACGCCGCTGCAACAAATAATTTTCCGGAAGGCTGACAATCACATAAATCGGGTCCAATCGATGGATCACATTCAGCAGATCCGTTTGAGCCGACACCAGACGGCCTTCATAAATCTTGCTTCGTTCGATCATCCCGCTGATCGGGGCGACGATGAGGGTATTGTCGTAGTCGAATTTCGCTTTGATCAAGTCCGCCTTGGCCCCTTGAAGGGCGGCCTTGGCGGCCAGATCTTCCGCTATGGCGTCATCCACGTCTTTTTGGCTCACCGCCTGCTCAACCAGCAGTGGTTTCACGCGCGCGAGATTCTGTTTGGCTTGAACCAGCCGCGCCTCAGCCTGCGCGACTCTGGCCTTGGCACTGGCGTAGGCCGCCTCGAACGGCACGGGGTCGATCCGATACAAGCGATCCCCCTTCTTGACGTCGCGCCCCTCTTGGAAATGGATCTCTTTCAGAATACCGGTGACCTGTGACCGGATTTCCGCAGGACGCGAAGACTCCGCCTGGCCGATGAACTCCGGCTCATCGGCCAGCATTTGCGTCGAAATGGTGACAACCTCCACCTCCGGCGGGCCGGGAGGCGGCATGGAAGCAGTTTCTTGCTTGCACGCCGCGGTCACCGCCGCGAAAAGACAGAGCGCGGGGATGAGAAATCGGAATGGTATGTCGGTCTCTGGCGTTGATTCCACCGATGCGCTACGTGCCTCCATGATCTCCTTCATCTCGGCTCCCCGATTCCACCGTGGCCTTCCCTCGACAGGCTCGCGTCACTTCATCCACCAAGCACCGCATCAGACAGCCGGATGCTTCAAAGTCCACCCCTGCGCGGCACATATCGCTTAGCAGCCTTTTCCCGTCGGCGTCAACGTACGAAACAGATGCGAGATTCACGACTATGGAGCGGTTTTCGGCCGCCACTTCCTGCCAGGCTCGTTGCAGCTCGGCAACCCAGGCTCCAGCCAGCCTTCCTTCTAATTCGAGCGTAGCCCGAGTCCCCTCGCTATGAACAGTAATTCTTAACATGGAACTTCTTCCGTTTCTCTCACAAGAGAAGAATCGATTTCTCCCGACACGCTGCCCGCCGACCCGTCGACGTCATCGCGGCGCTCGCGGTTCAAGTCGCCGTTGTCGATCGCAAGAGGTTGCGATGGCTCGCCGATGGGTATTCCGGGAAGCCGAGCGTTCATCGGCATCCGCCGGCCTGCCCGCCAGGCCTCAACCCCGCCCTTCAACACCTTTGCTCGAACCAGTCCCTGCGCATGGAGAAATCGGACGACAGTCGCACTGGCCACATCGCCTGGACAAGCGCAATAGGCCACTATGTCGCGGTTGGAAGGCAGCTCGCGATATCGGTCGGAGATCTCGTCAGCGGGTATGGCGAGAGCCCCCGGGATGGCGCCGTCCCGCGCCGTGACGGATTGTGCCCGAACATCGATCAGCACAGGGGCATCGTGCCCTTCCAGTTTCGCCCGCAGTTCATCGGCGCTCACTTGCGGCACTCGGCGCAACTCAATGCGCCGGCGCAGCGCCTTGCCTGCGAGGTACACCGACAAGGCCGCCGCCAGAACCGCAATGGTCGCGGGTGTCATGAACGAGGCATACTCCATGGCGGCATCAATGCGATCACTAAAGGCATAGCCAAATCCTATCCCTGATCCGACCCAGAGGACGATGCCGAGCCCGTTGTAGAAAAGAAATCTGGAAAACGGCAGAGCCGCGATACCCGCGAGCGGGGGTGCGACCGTGCTGAGTCCGGGAACAAACTTCGCCACGATCAGCGACCGCACGCCGTGTTTCTTGAAGAACTCTTCAGTTCTCATGATACACGACCGAGGCTCCAAGGCAATTCGGCACAGGAACTCAAGCACGCGATGTCCACGACGCCTGCCGAGTTCATACCAAATCAAATCGGCTGCAAGCGCAGCACCCATCGCCATAGCGGCCACGGCAACAATATTCAGATGCTCCGCCCCTGCGAGCACACCAGCTGCAATCAATAATGGGAGGGCGGGCAACGGGATGCCGATCTGTTCAGCAAAGACGACTGCAAACACAAGTACCAACCCATGATCCTTCAAGAATGTCAGCATCTCATCCATCATTCCTCGCCCCGTCCCGTTCTAACAACGACTGTTACAGCCACCATCACGCAACCTGCGTCAATACACTGCTGAGGTATAGAGCAATGGCCGTTCCAACAAATTAAACAGGACGAGGGAAAACGCCAAGCTATTGTTATCGCGTGGTTTCCTGAGTAACAAAAAGCGGCAGGTGCTCGGCTAAATGGAAATAGATGACGATCCGGCGATGCCGTAGAGTCGGCAGTTGCCGAAATACCGGCAGGCATAGAATTCGAGATGGGTGGAGAATGCCTTTCACCGCTTCCTTCTATGATTTACAGTCGCCGCTCTCTTGCGCATCTTTGCCAAGGTGGTCTTCAGATAGCGATTATAGCCCTCGGGGCTCATCCATCCTTTCGGACAGGGAACGAGTTTCAGTTTATCGGACGCAATGACGATAAACTCATGTGTCCGACTGGTCTTGCGTCGAACACGAACCCGGTATCCCTCCGCCAACCGCGCTCGCACCCTACCCATGCGTCCGTCCGGAAGCCTGACGCAGCAGCCGATCTTCATGGCTTTCACAGCCCCGGCCTTTCCAGCGTCGTGACGGCAATCACTTTCGGGTATAGGTGATTTCCATCATTTTTCGATCTTTACCAGTCTTATCGATCCCGTACATCTCAAAAACTTCGTGATTATTGTCTAAGATCTTTGTCACCGATCGCAGATTGACGGGGCCTTCGACAGGATCGTCATAGTGACCTGTTTGCGTAATAATCTTCCCGTCCGCGCTCGCGGTTCCCTCCATGACATAAATCGCCGTCCCCATCGAGTCCATCCAGATGGACATGTATTTCTTAGTATGGTTGTCGTATCCATTAAGTCCGATGCCGGTGAATGATTGGCCCATCATATCGCCGGTACATTCTTGCCGCAAGAACCGCCCGCCCAGTAGCATTGCCTGTTCACAGGAACCCTTGGATACCATGGGCGGCTTCTGGGGGTCCATCCAAGCCTTGGTGGTCGTGTTCCAACTTCCCGCCATGCGCGCCATCTGCTTATGGGGCTCGCCGGGAGTTGCCAGTCTTGTGTAGGTGTCCATGATAGTCTGCGGATCCATCTGTTTCTCCGACGTCTTCTCTGTAGCCATCCCCAGTGAAGCGGAAAGGACCAGACAAAAACCGGTGACCGTACAATATGCGAAACGCATCAATGCCTTCTTCCCATCGAACAAGTCTGTAATCGACTCGTGATTCCTTCTGAGGCCCTGGCAACCCATCCGCTATGACGTTTGCCGTTACCCGAAATTACCGCCGCGGGGGCTGCTTCATCCATTCTTCGGCACGCTTCTTCAGTTCCCCAGGCGGTACATCTTCAATATGGGTCGCGATCCACCAATGGTTGCCGGCGGGGTCCTTCACTCCCCCGCTCCTGTCTCCATAAAACTGATCGGCCGGTTCTCTGATTGAGGTCGCGCCGGCTTCGAGCGCGCGCTTGTAAAGAGCATCCGCGTTATCTGTGTAGAGCGCCATGGAGGCCGGCATAGCCTGCCACTGGCCGGTCGCCTCGCCGATCATGACCATGGAATCGCCGATTTTGACTTCCGCATGCATGACCACGCCGTCCGGGCCGGGCAGCCTGTACTTCTCAGTCGCATCGAACGCTTCTTTCAAGAAATCGAGGAGTTTCGACGCCCCCTGCACGATCAAATGAGGGGTAAGAGTATGGTA
>DASSBQ010000361.1:0-6253 GCA_035698625.1 Nitrospiraceae bacterium | reverse complement strand
GTAGCGTTAGCCCTTGGGTCGGCTGCCGTGGTTGGAACGCTCATTTCAGCGGTTGGGACCGGAAGTAGCCGTAGGTTTTCTCCTTGGAGTCGGCTGGATACAGTAGCGGCGTGCGCGCTGGTACATGTGATCGTGGTATTGAGCGTATTCTCGATGAATATCGTCCAAGAACAGCGGTACATCTTGCCGTTGCTCGCTTCCTTTCTTATTCTCTTCCTGCGAATCGCCTCGTGGGTCAGGAGACCGCTTGTAGAAGTGATTCTGCTCGTGGCCTTGCTCGGACAGTGGGGGTATGCTCACGCTCGGGCTCTCGGGGCGACCGAGCGTAGCCCAAGGATCTCGAATTGGGTGAAGCCCATACAGGTAGCCGAGATACGTCAGGATGAAATTCGACGGATCATTACAAATACCTGCACGCCAAACTTGGCGGAACGATACAACATAACGGGGGTTGAACTGCCATGGATGAATGCCAACTCCCTCTCGTTTTATGCAGCCAAGGAACGGTTACAGAGTCATATTCACTGCTACTATACCTCGCTTGGCTACGCCGAAAAAGATCCATCGAGGGCATGGGACGGACTCAATGACTTACGGATCGCTCATTTTATCTCCCTTGAGGAAGAGGCCCATCCCAATCCGCCGGACTTTCTAAATCATATCTCCATGCCGATCTTAAGAAAAATTCGACATGATCCCCGATTCGTGCAACTGCCTTTTGATTCACAATTACACATCGTTGTCTTTCGGAATCGAGAAGAGGTCCCTAGCGCGCCTCAGTAATGTATGAGCGTATTTTGTGGCCGAGAACAACGCAGATGCTGGTGCATCGTTTATCGCAGGAGAACGATCAATGTCGGACAGGCCCACGTTGGGATCCGACACCTGCGGCCAGCTTGCCTGACTGTGTGCCTGCCAGTGTTATGGAGCATGAATTTTTCGGGATACCAGAGACGGGTAATATACCTGGTCCGGGCTGCGCTACGCCCCGACTCTATGGCTGTCATATCGCAAGGTCCGAAGCAACTTCTTGGCTTTCCCAAAGGCCCTTGCGCGATGGCTGATCCGATTTTTTTCAGCGGGAGACATCTCCGCCAACGTCTTACCGGATTCCGGAATGAAAAAGACCGGATCATAGCCGAAGCCGTGCGATCCAATTTCCTGATCCGTAATAAATCCTTCCAAGGCCCCTTCCACCGCCGCCGACTGGCCGGTGGGCAGCGCGATGGCCGCGACGGTAACAAACCGGGCCCCGCGCCGTTCTCGCGGGACTCCTTCCAGTTCTCGAAGCAGTTTGGCGCAGTTGTCCCTGTACGTGGCTGCTTCTCCGGCATATCGGGCTGCGTACACGCCGGGCTGTCCGTCCAAGGCATCGACCATGAGGCCCGTATCATCCGCAATGGCCGGCAGCCCCGTATGCCGCGCGATTTCCTTGGCCTTCTTGATGGCGTTCGCTTCGCAGGTCGGCCCGTCCTCGACGACGTCAGGCGCCTCCGGGAACTCTGCCAGGCTGCGGATGATTAAACCCTCGCCGCCCAACAGCGCCTTGAGTTCCCTTCCCTTATGCTGATTGCGCGTCGCCAGCACGAGTTCGGTAATCATTCCAAAGGGCCTACCAATGATTTCTGAAGTCCCACCAGTTCTTCGATCGCCTTCCATCCCAAATGCAGAAAGTCGTCCATATCCTTCTTATGAAACGGAGTCCGTTCCGCCGTGCCTTGGATTTCAACGTACCGGCCGGCGCCGGTCATGACAACGTTCATGTCCACTTCGGCAAGTGAGTCTTCTTCATACGCCAGATCCACCATGACCTCCCCGCCTACTTTACCCACCGAAATGGCGGCCAGATAGTCCGTCAACGGAGTCTTTTTGAGCAAGTCCCTTTGCTTTAATACGGTGAATGCGTCGGCCAGGGCAATGAAGGAGCCGGTAATGGAGGCGGTCCTGGTACCGCCGTCCGCCTGGATGACATCGCAGTCGATCCAGACCGTACGCTCTCCCATCTGCGACATGTCCGTGACAGCCCGCAAGGCCCTTCCGACCAACCGCTGAATCTCAAGCGTCCGCCCGCCTTGCTTGCCTTTGACAGCCTCGCGCGGAGACCGATCATGCGTGGCGCGGGGAAGCATGGCGTACTCCGCCGTGACCCATCCTTTCCCCTTGTCGCGGAGAAACGGAGGAACTTTTTCCTCAACGGAAGCGGTGCAGATCACCTTCGTGTCGCCCATCTCCATCAGGACGGATCCTTCCGCATGTTTGGTGAAATTTCTGGTCACTTTTACCGGCCGGATCTGATCCTTCAGCCGCCCATCGAACCGTATCAGATTGGATCCATTCCGCATCCTACGTGTCTCCTTCCAGTCAACGAAGGTGCAAATTATAGTCAAGGGGTCATGAAAGAGCAAATACATGACGCCGGACGCCCTGAGTGTCGCCAAATCTCTGGCACGCTCGCTTCATGCTTCTTGTGGCATCTGAGCCGAAGCTGTGTATAATCCGGACTTGGTGCGCGTCAGGCGACGGAGCGACCTCTGACTCTCTCCGCTCCACATCCGTCATAGCTGATAGTAGTCGCGGTCATCGAGGGCGTGTGTTGATGTGGAACAATTTCACCATCATTCTTCGATTGAAAGAAACCCTTGCTCCAATCCCGGGGTCTGCTGGAGATCAATCACCGCTTCGGCACATGGCACAAAAGGTGCATTCTGCCTTCATCGACTCTGCCGTGATCTCAAGGCCTACGGTGGTTTTACCGATAACACTTCAGGCCGCATCTCACGTCATTTCCATCTACGCATGATCGTGGTGTAGGACAAATGCAGATAGAACCCGTCCGAGCGGCATATCACACGCTGATCGAGAACAGAAATATCCTGATCGTCGACGATGAGGAGGCCATCCGTCGATTACTCGGCTTCCTACTCGAACCCCATGGCTACGCCGTCAGCCTTGCCGCCGACGCCCGAGAGGCCCGTCAACATCTTGACCGGCAATCGTTCTCGCTCGTGCTCTGCGATGTCAACATGCCGGGGGAATCCGGCATGGATCTCGTCCGGCACATCCTGTCGCTCCATTCACATACGGCCGTCATTATGGTGACCGGACTCGACAGCCCGGTCCTCGCCAACGCGGCACTCGACATGGGCGCCTTCGGCTATGTTATTAAGCCGTTCGAATCCAATGAAGTTCTGATCAGCGTGGCGAACGCCTTGCGCCGGCGCAAATTGGAGATCGAGAACGGCATGCATCGCGAGAATCTCGAAGAGATGGTCAGAACCAGGACGATCGCGTTGCAACAGGCGCTCGAATGGCTCGAGCGCAGTGAGAAGGAATTGCGGCTTTCCCGCGAGGAAACGATTCAGCGTCTGGCCATCGCGGCGGAATTCCGAGACAGCGCGACCGCGCAGCATATCCAACGCATGAGTCATTATTGCGAATTGCTCGCGCGCCGCTACGGCATAGCCCCGGACCGCTGCGATCTCATCAGGACAGCCAGTCCCATGCACGATATCGGGAAGATCGGTACCCCCGATCATGTTCTCCTTAAGCCCGGAAAGTTCACACCGGAAGAGTTCAATGTCATCGCGCAGCATGCCGAGATCGGCTATCGAATCCTGGTGGGCTCCGATGCCGAACTCTTGAAGGTGGCGGCATTGATCGCGTGGACGCATCACGAGCGGTGGGACGGCAGCGGCTATCCGAGAAAGTTAAAGGCAGAAGCCATTCCTATCGAAGGACGCATCGCCGCTGTGGCCGATGCCTTCGACGCCCTCACCACGGAACGGGTGTATAAGCCGGCATTCCCATTCGACCATGCGGTGGAATTGATGACCAAGCATCGCGGCGAGCATTACGATCCGGACCTGCTCGACGTATTTCTGGCATCAATCGATGACGTAAAGAAAATCCACGATCAGTACGCCGATCGGGCGTTCAGAGCACCGGCCCGTTGAATCGACGGCGGACATGGAGACATGTAAACGCGATGGATCGGCGGGGAGCACCGGCGGACGGATTCAGCAAGAATGGAGAGGATAATCATGGCACGCAGGACACGGAACTGGCTCGCGTATCTCTGTGAAGCTCTGGCATCGGGCGGCATGATGCCCACCTGGGAGGCCGCGACGTATCTCACGGACAATTTGTTCGGAGAAAAGCCTAATCCCCGGCTATTAACGACGAAAACCCCGTATGAAGAGACGACCCAACTTCTCCAACGGCTCTATCAACCCTTGGTCGAGGCGGCCTCCCGTGATGTGTCGCTGCCCGCCCATTCCATGATCCATGTGTTCACCGACGTGAGCCTCACCGGCAATTCGGCCGTGCTCGTCGTGTACTTTCCGGGGCACAACCTTCCGCATCAGCTTTTGATGCTTGACGCCGCCAAGGCCTGGGATCTGGTCTTCGACGACACAGAGTCTTTCAACCGGTGGGCCGAAGAACGCTACCGCTGGATCAAATCCTCGCTGACGGCCGTCACAAAGACCGCCGCCTTGCCCCCGCCTATGCCGGCGGCCGTCGCCGCTGGAAAATCGTAAAGAAGCCCGAACGCCGGAGTCTGATCGGGTACGTTGGTGATCTGGCGAAGTCTTTCACCTCGCAAAATCATAAATCACCAAATCATACTTCGTAATTACGTCGGATCGTAGTTGAGATTCGGCGATAGCCATCGCTCCGCCTCACCGATCGTCATCCCCTTCCGACGGGCATAGTCTTCGACTTGATCGCGCCCGATTTTGCCGACGGCAAAATATTTGGCTCCCGGATGCGCAAAATACAGGCCGCTGACCGACGCGGCCGGGTACATGGCGAACGAATCGGTGAGCTGCATGCCCGCATGGCGTTCAGCCCCAAGCAGATCAAACAGAAGTCGCTTCTCAGTGTGATCGGGACAAGCCGGGTAGCCCGGCGCCGGTCGAATCCCGCGGTAACGCTCGCGGATCAAATCCTCGCTCGATAACTGTTCGTCCTTGGCGTAACCCCATTCCGCGCGAGCCTTCTTGTGTAGCCATTCTGCAAAGGCCTCCGCCAGCCGGTCGGCGAGCGCCTTGGCCATGATGGAATTGTAATCGTCATGATCCCGCTCAAATTCGCGGCAGAGCGTCTCGAGTCCATGACCTGCGGTTACGGCAAAGGCACCCAGAAAATCTTTTCGATCGGATTCAGTCGGTGCGATAAAGTCGGCCAACGCCAGATTCGCCTGGCCGGCCGGCTTTTCCAACTGCTGCCGCAGCGTATGGACGGTCGCGGTGACCTGATCGGATGCGCCGCCGGCATGGAGTACGATGTCGTCGCCGGTGCTATTCGCCGGGAAAAATCCGTACACGCCTTTGGCTTGCAGCAACCGGCTATCGACAATTCGTGTCAATAGTTTCCGGGCGTCGGCAAACACTTCCCTCGCCCTTGGCCCGACCTTCACATCCTCCAGGATCGCCGGATATCGACCCCGCAGTTCCCAGGTATGAAAGAACGGAGTCCAATCGATGTACGGCAGGAGTTCTTGAAGCGACAGGTCATCGATCACCCGGATACCGGTGAACGCGGGACTCGGGATCTCGAGCGCGCGCCAATCCGTTTCGAACCGCCGCGCCCGAGAGTCAGCCAGCGATCGCAGCGTCTTGGCGCCGCGGTCCAGGTGCGCCTGCCGGACCAGATCATAGTCCTGACGGATCTTGACGACGAAGGCCGCATGCTGTTGAGGATTCAATAAACTCCCCACCACCGCCACGGCCCGCGACGCGTCGAGCACATGGATCGTCGGATTCGAATAGGACGGCGCAATCTTCACCGCCGTATGCGCTTTGCTCGTCGTGGCGCCGCCGATGAGCAGCGGCAGGCTGAAACCTTCCCGCGTCATTTCCTTTGCGACATGGATCATTTCGTCGAGCGAGGGGGTGATCAACCCGCTCAGTCCGATAATATCGACCTTTTCCTCGCGCGCCGTGGACAAGATTTTCTCGCACGAGACCATGACGCCTAAATCCAGAACATCATAATTGTTGCAGCCCAACACCACCCCGACGATGTTCTTGCCGATGTCATGGACATCGCCCTTGACCGTGGCCAGCAAGACTTTCCCGTTGGCCTTTTGTTGACCGGATTTTTCCTTTTCCGCCTCCATGAACGGCATCAAGTAGGCGACGGCCTTTTTCATCACCCTGGCGCTCTTGACGACCTGCGGCAAGAACATCTTGCCGGAACCGAAGAGATCGCCGACGACATTCATCCCCGCCATCAAGGGCCCCTCGATCAC
>DASSBQ010000360.1:0-8959 GCA_035698625.1 Nitrospiraceae bacterium | reverse complement strand
TGCTGAATTAAACATGCTTGATTTAAATTTCCAAATTAAATCGACGCTTGCAGGAGGTAAAATGGCACACCATCACGACCTGCCGACACGCAAGCCGGAAGCCGAGCTGATTGAGGAGCGCCGGCGTTTTCTCGCCGATTGCGGGAAGTTTGCCGTCGTTACGCCGCCGGCGATTACGTTGCTGCTGTCGACCTCGTTGAATTCTTCGGCCATTGCGCAATCGGGAGGGAGACCCGGTGCGCGTGGGAACAATGGCTACGGCAACGGCGGCGGTGACGGAAGTCCCAACGGTAAGAGCGACGCGGATCGCTGAGAGGTTCGCTCGAAGCTTGGGCGGCGTCCGTCCGCGCAGCGCTGGCTGTTTGAGCGGGATGCCCGCAGCCGCGATCGGCGCGCGCTTATGCGGCCAATCGCATGAGAGAAATTTGCCGTTGCTTTGGACGCCTGCGTTCCAAAGGCGCAAGCTTATGCAGGGGAATAGGCTCTTATCCTTTCTGGTGAACGTCCGGCCCGAATTCGTCCGCTACAGGATCAAGCCGGTTAAGTTCGCGCGGGGAGAGCGGCTCTTCGAGCCGGGGGTGTCCATAACCAGGGTCGTGTTTCCGGACAGCGGTCTCATTTCATTGACCGTACAACTGGCCACCGGAAACAGGATCGAGGTCAGCTTGATTGGCAGCGATGGGGCGCTTGGCAGCGAAGTTGTCTTTGGCGAGGAGAATCATCTCAACAGCGGTTGCGCGCAACTCCCGGTCACCGGTTGGTCGATGGCCCCGCGCGACCTGATCGAACTCAGCCAGCAGCATCGGGAAGTGGAGACGCAGCTCTTTCGGCACCAGCGATTTCTCCTGGCGCAAGCGCAACAGATCGTGGCGTGCAACACGGCACATACGCTCCGCCAGCGCCTATGTACTTGGCTGTTGCGGGCTCAAGATGTGACCGGAAGCGCCGAATTATCTCTAACCCAGGAATTCATTGCCGAAATGCTGGGGGTACGTCGGCCTGGCGTTTCGCCGGTCACGCAACAACTGCGCCGCGACGGGATTATCCGCCAGCGCAGAGGCGGGATCGTGATTTTGGACAAAGGGGCGCTCGCCCGCGAAGCCTGCGAGTGCTATCTCGCAATCCGCAGGTTCCGAGCCCATTATCTCGAAGGAAATCCGCTGCCGACCCGCGCTATTGTTTAAAAGCCCGCTTGGCTTGCTCGGTCACAGGCTCGATCAGGTAGGAGAACGCGGTCCGCCCCCCCGTCTGAATGAACGCCTCGACCGGCATTCCCGGCAGGATTTTCGTGCCGTTGAGCTTCTTCATCTCGCTCGATTCGAAAACAAGGCGGGTTGTGTAATAGCTCGTTCCGGTGCGCGAATCCTGAACCCGGTCGGCGGCGATAAAGGTCACCTTTCCGTTGATTTCGGGCGTGGTCTGCTGGTTGAGAGCCGAGAAGCGCAAGGTGGCATTCTGGCCGATATGCACGTCCTCAATGTCGTTGGGGCGAATGCGGACTTCCACCTCAAGCGTGTCCTGGGTGGGAACGATCATCATGATCTGTTCGCCGGCCTTGATGACGCCGCCGACGGTGTGGGCGGTCAGCTCGTGGACAACGCCCGATTGAGGGGCGCGGATGTCGGTCCGAGATAACTGCTCGACGGCCGCCGTTTTGCGCTCGCGTAACTCGGAAAGCTTTGAGTTCGTTTCGGTCAGGTTCTTTCCGACCTCCGTCCGAAGGTCCTGGTCGATCTGAATGATCTGCAGCTCGACTTCGGATATCTTCTCCTTCGCCTGGGCAATCATGCTGGTCAGTTGACTGCGCTCGCCCTCGATCCGCGCCGCATCGCGCTGCAACGATACCAGACGGGTGAGAGGCGTCAGCTTTTTCTGCCATAGCTGGGTAACGCCTTCCAATTCCTTCTGAATCAGGCTGAGTTCCTTGTCTTTCGCGATGGATTGGCTTGCGTATCCTTTGATCTCGTCCAGAAGCTGGGCTTTTCGTTCATTAAATTGAGCTTTTTGACCGTCCCGGGCTGCGCGCCGCAGCTTGAAGAACCGGCTTTCGGCCGCCATCGCCCGCGCGGCGCTGGAGCTTCCGTCGGTCGCCCGGTCGATCATCTCTGGCGGAAAGGAAATCTGGTCGAGGTCGTCCCGCTCGGCTTCCAGACGCGATTTCTTCGCCGCCAGGTCGTCGATGTTGTTTGTAATAATTGCTGCCGTCGCGCGGGCCTCGGTGGGATCCAGTTGAATGAGAATCTGGCCGGCTTTGACCTTATCGCCATCATGAACACGAATGCTCCGAACGACACCGCCGGTCAAATGCCGGATCGATTTGACCCTGGAGGCCACCACGACGACACCTTGTCCGATGACGGCGCCCGCCAGCTTGGCGGTGGCCGCCCAGCCCCCGATCCCGAACACCACCAGCACGAATATGGTCATGCCGGCGAGCACGTATCGCTTGATCGAATGCTCGGCGGGCGCGGTTCTTCTGTTCATTGATAGGCAACCTTGGGCTGCGCCGGCTTTTCCAGGACCTGCTCAAGCACCTCGTCGCGGCTTCCGAAGCAGATCGCCCGGCCGTGAGACACTGCCAGGAGCTGATCGACCCCTTCGATGACCTTAGGGCGGTGAGCGACGACGATGACGATGCCGCCACGGCGGCGGACGCCCAGAACAGCCCGCGTCAGGGCCTGTTCGCCCTCGGCATCGAGGTTTGAGCTCGGCTCATCCAGTACGACCAGAAAAGGATCGCCGTAGAGTGCCCGCGCCAGGCCAATTCGCTGCCGCTGCCCGGCGGAGAGCGCCATCCCGCCCTCGCCAATCCGTGTGCTGTATCCGTCGGAAAATGAGAGGATAAGCTCGTGGACTCCGGCGGCATCGGCGGCCGCCAGCACATCTTTTGCTTTCGCCTTCGGATTGAACCGGGCGATATTGGCAGCCACGCTTCCTTCGAACAATTCGACGCCTTGCGGGAGGTATCCGATGTGCTTGCCGATGGCGTCGGGACCCCACTGCTCCAGGGGGGCGTTGTCCAATGTTACTTTGCCGTGGACTCGTGGCCATACGCCGACGAGCGCCCGCGCCAAGGTCGACTTCCCGGATCCGCTCGGGCCAATGATCCCGAGTCCTTGGCCGGCTTCGAGCGTGAACGAAACATCGTGCACAAGCGGCTTTTCCCCGCCGGGCGGCGTGACGTAGAGCTGCTCGACGGTCAAGGAACGGGTCGGGGGCGGGAGCTCAAGAAGCGTTTCGCCCGTTGGAAAAAGCTGCAGAAGCTCATCGAGCCGCTTTGCCGAATGTCGAGCGGCGATAAACCCCTTCCAGTTGGCGATAGCCACATCAACGGGAGCCAACGCACGCGCCGTCAGGATGGAGCTCGCGATGATAATGCCCGCCGTGGCTTCCTGATAAAGTACGAGACACGCACCGACGGCGAGAATCACCGACTGAAGGATCATACGAAATGTCTTCGACATGCCTCCGAGGCCGATGGCAATGTCATTGCCGGCCTCATGCGCGGCGAGATAGCGCCGGTTTGCCTCGCGCCATCGCGAGGTAGCGTGGCCCCGCATGCCCATGGCATGCAGCACCTCGGCATTCCGGCGGGCTTCCAATGCCAGAGCGCTTCGCGACACGGCAAAGTTGGACGAGGCTTTGGCCGGCGGTTTTGTTCGTGCCTCGGTAAGAATGGTCAGCACGACCAGGATGATTACGCCGATCAGCGCGGTCGTTCCGATCCACACATGGAACAGAAAGCTGATACCGAGGTACAGAGGCATCCACGGCAGGTCGAACAGCGCTGAGGGGCCGCTTCCGGATAAAAACGTGCGGACGACATCGAGATCGCGGATCGGCTGCAATCCGTCGCCGTCGCCTCGCGTCCTTAGTGGAATCTGCACGAGCGAGTCGAAGACACGGTCCGACAGCGTTTCGTCCAGATGGCGGCCCATGCGCACGCCGATCCGTGCGCGGATGACATCCATGGCGCCTTGCGCCAAGTACAGCACAATCGCCAGAATCATCAGAGCGATGAGGGTCGGCATGCTGTGGCTTGGCAACACCCGATCATAGACCTGCAACAGGAAGAACGAGCCGGTCAGCATCAGGACATTGCTGAGGCCGCTGAAGGCGGCCAGAGTCCAAAATATCCAGCGGCACGAGCTCAGGAACGCACCGATTTCCGACTTCGGCTCCCAATAGCTCACTTCGGAGCGGAACTTCCGCGAAAAAACGAACGGGATGAAGAAGTCGGCGATGCTTCTGAGATCGGTAAGCCGCACGGCAGGGGCGTGTTTGGCCGCCGCCCGTCGCGTCGAATCCGCGGCTTTTGTTGCGATACGCCAGGCAGAACCGGCCCGGCGGCGTATCGCTAACCGCAGCAAGTCGAGCCGAATGGAAAAATTCGAAGAATCGTGAGCGCGGAGACGTCTACGTCCATGAATCCGCTCGATCGCTTCCAGTCTGATCGGCACTTTGGAACCCCCGTCGAATCAGATGAACCCCCGTCGAAGCAGATGAAGATGACCTCCTGATCGTTCGCGGAAGGACACCCAGGACGGCATCGCCGTCCTGGGTGCAGAAGTTGTTGGCGGCCGTACAGGCCGAAGTCAGGAAAGATGGAAGTCGTTATGGTGGTGGTTTGAGGCTTTGGCGTCCTTGAACGTCAACGTGTCTCCCGACGCACCAGCATGAACTCCATCATGTCCAGCCTTCGACGCAAGATTAAGAGCATCCGCGAAATGGTCGTAGATGTTCTTCGAGACTTGGCCGGCGTCATGGTGCGAAGCGCGCTGCTGCAACTTTTCGACCATGTCATGGAAGTTTGAGCCGAAGACGAACGTATCGTGACTTAGGCCGTGCGAGTCTTCACCCGCCTTATGGCTGGTACCGGCGTGGTTCTGCCCGGCGTTCGAATCGCCAGCCGGTGCATTCGTATTGCTATCGGCCTTGGCGGTCGAGGTCGTGGACTTGGTGTCCGCTCCCGATCCATCCTTGCCGCTTCGCCAATGTTGATGCCCGTTGTGCTCTCCGGACGATTCCGTCGAACTGGAATCGGCGGAGGCGGAATCCGACGAGCGGTGCCAACCGCCATGATGATGCTCGTCGTGCGAGTTGGACCCCGACTTAGACGAGTTCTGGTCGCTGGGTGACGTAACGAGATCATCGGAGGCTGATCCCGGGTCGCCCGATACACCGTCGGAGTCGCTGGAACTCGATCCCTGGTCTCCCGAGGCGACCGTTCCCGGATCCTGCGACGGAGCCGGATCCGACACGCCGGTGCCCGCATCGTTGGAGGAGCCCGCATTGGCGGAAGAGTCGTGCGAGGTCGATCCGGGATCGGCCGACGCGCCGTCGGAACCCGAGCCTTGATCGTCCGACGCGACCGTTCCCGGATCATGCGAATCCGTTCCCGAATCGTGCGATGTAGACGGCGCCGGGTCCGAAACGCCCGTGCCCGCATCGGCGACAGAAGACGGCTGGCCGGTCATTTGCAAGGACGCGAGCATGGCATCGCCGTCGTTCGTGTTTCCGGAGATGACCGGATCGTGTCCGAGCTCGGTGCGGACGGTCATGTCTCCGTAGTAGCCCGGGACGATATGGTTGTTGGTAAGGCTGACATTGGTGACCGGGCCGCCACCGGCTTGACCGTCTGCGATTTCGCCCAGGTAGACGGTATAGCCGCCGCCGGCCAAGAGATTGTCGTCGATCTTTACGTTGTCGATCGGGCCCCAATAGTTGTCGAGCATGATCGCCGTTTGGCCGCTGTCGCTTATGACGGTGTTATGGACGATGCTCAAGTTCGAGAAGTTGCCGTCGGCTTGGATTCCGTCGCCCGAGGTCCCTTTCACGTCATGAATGAAGTTGTCGCGGATGACCGTGTTGTCTCCGCGGACGTCGATGCCGTCGGCAGTACCGTGAATGTTGTTGCTCACGAATGTGCCTTGGCCTGCGATTCCCTGGCCACCAGCCCCTTGGTTATCGATTTCGCAGTTCTGGACCAAGGCACCGGTGACGCCGGGTTTGACCAGGACAACGCTGTAGCCGCCATCCGATATCTTGCAGTTCTTCAGGGTAACGTTTGGGGCGTCGATGACGACCGATCCGCGAATGTCGAGGCCCTCGATCACCGCGCCTGGCGTCGTGATAACGAGGCTACCGGATTGCTTCAAAGTTACGTCTGAGGGAACGCCCGTTGTCGTTGCATCAGGATAACCATGCGAGTTGTCGGCGGTGTTATGGCTGGTGCCGGAACCGGTAGACGCTGAACCCTGGTCGTCCGACGCGACCGGGCCCGAATCGTGCGAATCCGTTCCCGAATCCTGCGAGGGAGACGGCGCGGGGTCCGATGCGCCCGTGCCAGCACCGCTGGAGGAGCCCGCATTGGCGGACGAGTCGTCCGAGGTCGATCCCGGATCGCCCGATGCGCCGTCGGAGCCACTGGAAGTCGAGCCCTGGTCGCCGGACGCGACCGGCCCCGAATCGTGTGAATCCGTCCCTGAATCATGTGAGGGAGACGGTGCCGGGTCCGACACGCCCGTGCCCGCATCGGCGGAAGAAGAGGGCTGGCCGGTCATCTGCAAGGACGCGAGCATGGAATCGCCGTCCTGGGTGTTGCCGGTCATGGTCGGGCTATGGCCGAGATCGGTGGCGAGGTAGAGATCGCCATACTGGCCGGGACCGACATGATTGTTGCTGTAGGTGACGTTAGTGATGGGATGACCGCCGTGGCCGCCCCCCCAGAAGCTCGACGAGGACTCCTGCAGGTACGTGGTGTAGCCCCCACCGGCCAAGAGATTGTCGTCGATCGTTACGTTGTCGATCGGGCCCCAATAGTTGTCGAGCATGATCGCAGACGTTTGGCCATGCTCGTTGATGACGGTGTTGTGGGCGATGGTCAGATTCGAAAATCCACCATCCGCCTGGATTCCATCAAAATGGGAATCGGAGTTTCCTTGCATGTCGTGGATGAAATTGTCGCGGATTACAGTGTTGTCTCCGCGGACATCGATGCCGTCGGCAGCCCCGTGGATGTTGTTGCTTACGAACGTGCCTTGACCTGCGATGCCCTGGCCGCCAGCCCCTTGGTTATCGACGTCGCAGTTTTGGACGACGGTACCGGTGACGCCGGGTTTGATCAGGACAACGTTGTAGCCGCCATCCGATATCTTGCAGTTCTTCAGGGTGACATTTGGGGCGTCGATGACGACCGATCCGCGAATGTCGAGCCCCTCGATCACCGCGCCTGGTGTCGTGATAACGAGGCTCCCTGACTGCTTCAGAGTTACGTCAGAGGGAACGCCCGTTGTCCTTGCATCAGGATAAGTAGTTGCCACTTGTGCACCCTTTCTTGTTTTGTTGAGCGTAGTTGTGGTGTGTAGTCAGAGGCGGGACATCTCGAGTTCATAGCGGTTGCTCGCTTCAAAACCGAAGATGTTGTCGCGAAGATTATGGGACGCGTTGACTTTTTTATGGCGATGCATCGACGCCGCATCGTTTCTTTTGAGGATTCATTGCGAGCTTCCGTATGGATGACTCTGTAGCAATCGTCGGCGATGGTGGCGTAATGAGGTTAGACGACAAGCGAGTCAGCTCGCAGCTCGATAATCGAACGAGCGGTGCGGCATTGTGAATTCAAGGAAATCGACGCTATGTCCGCTAAGAGTCACAACGGACGTAATTTTTGTCCCCAATCATTTTTGCAGGCTTCGCCGTTTCTCGGAATGTGGCGAAGCGCGCGGCAAAACGCGTAGCGCCCCATTGGCGCGCAATTGTAAATAGTCCCGCGGCAGAACGATGTTTCCCACGATCACTGGGGAAGCGCCGAGATCGGTGACGAGGTGCAGATCGCCGTACTGGCCGGGGACGACATGATTGTTGCTGTAGGTGACATTGGTGATGGGATGACCGCCGTGGCCGTCTCCCCAGAAGCTCGACGACGACTCCTGCAGGTACGTGGTATAGCCCCCACCGACCAAGAGATTGCCGTCGATCGTCACGTTTCTGACCGGCCCCCAGTAGTTGTCGAGCATGATCGCGGAAGTCTGATCCTTCTGGTTGACGACGGTGTTGCGAAGAATTTTTAGATTGGAGAAACCTCCATCGGCCTGGATTCCATCGTAATGAGAGTCGGCAGGCCCGTTCATGTCATGAATGTAGTTGCCTTCTATCGTCGTGTTGCTCCCGCGAACGTCAATACCGTCGGCGCAATCGTGGATGTTGTTGCCGATGAATAAGCCTTGCCCGGCAATGCCTGCGCCGCCGGCGCCTTGATTACTGATTTCGCAATTCTGAACGGCAGCGCCGGTCACGCCCGGCTTTATCAGAACAACCACATCACTTTGTGCGGTGACCTTGCAGTTGCGCAGGATCACATTTTTCGCTTCGATGACAACCGGGCCCCGGATGTCCAATCCTTCGATCACCGCACCCGGTCTGTCGATCACAAGTCCATCCGAAAGGGTGAGAGCCGTTCCGGGCGGCGGCCCGGTTGTCGTCGCATCCGGAAATCCGTCGACTGTCTTCGAGGCCGCAATGGTTGATATCGTAAGGGCAAGAAGCCAGGCCAGGGTGGGCACATGCCGGCACAGTACACGCCTTGCGCGTGGGATACGGCTGAATATCGGAAGCCGGATCATCGAAGGCACACTTGGCTAATATGAAGGCACGTTGTCGCAGTTACCGGGTGCCAACGAAGGGCCGGGAAAGCAGGCGAAAACGTGGAGCTGTGCCCGCATGCTCAGTCCCCCGATGGTTTTCTCACGGGTCCCGGTGCCAGTTCGGTCGGCCGATCTCACCTTTGAGCCCGGCAAGCAAGCCTTGCAGCGCGGCGGCACTATTATGCGGTGCGCCGGCAATCAAAAACCGCAATGAATAGAGAAGCGATACGGCGATGCGGATGGGCAGCGTCCAGGCAAAATACTGGCGGACAAAGTGAATGCTGTTGCGGTGCTCGAGGTAAACCGACAGCTTC
>DASSBQ010000359.1:0-14212 GCA_035698625.1 Nitrospiraceae bacterium | reverse complement strand
GGAGAATAGGCAACGCTTCCTACCCATTATTTGATCTCGATGAGCCAGGAAGCCTATGGATATGAAAAATGACGGCGAACTATAAGCTGAAGCGACACAGTGAATGACCTAGGAGGAACCCTAGTTGAAGCGGATTGGTTTCTATGGGCGGGGTTACACTTAGAGAGATTCCCGATGAAATGGAGATGAGCGCGGGCGGCTGGGCGGGGTTTTAGTGCGTAGGAGCTGGCAATTCCGGAATGGATTGGGTCTCGATGGCTTTGATGGCGCGCCCGTGCTCATCCATTTGTATAGTGATCTGTTGTCCGATCGAAATGTCCTTGAACAGTTCCGGTTTCACAATCTGAAAAAATACCGGCTTGCCGGTCGGGGTTTTCAGCATACCGCTCCGGGCTGAGAGGTCCAATCGCTCCACCACGCCGGTGACGGTCAGTCCCTCCTGCGCGGCGGACGAACCGGAACTCTGCCCCACGGCAAGGCCGGGCGCGCCAATTCCGACCGCAGTGACAATCATGAATGCAAATGCAATGACATAGGGCATCACGGCGTCACCACATGACGATCGCTCGCCACCGGTGACCCAGCCCTGCCACAGGCACCGCGATTCGCGCAATGCCGCCCATGACATGGACGCTTGCAAGCTCTATATCACCATCAGTGGGAATCGGAATGTAGCGCTGTATCGTCCCGCCGGAAATGATCACCCCTTGTTGCGCAAATTCCACCGTGACATTCTCTACATCAGGCACCATTCTAAAATCGCCATACACGCTGAATGTCCCGTCCAATTCGGACACTTCAATGATCGGTTCAGCCGAGGGGAAAGGATACTGGCTCGTCGGGACGGTCGTGCTTCGAGAAGACAGAGTTGCATGATTTCTGGACCGGATCACTTTTGCGGTAGTTACACGGCTATCGACCATGGCATCCCCTTTCTCAAGCCTTCACATTCATTGCTTGCTGCACAGTAGTGTTCTTCGGCGTTCCGAGCCACTAGGATGGCCCCTAGTTTCATAGTCGCTTGTCGTCGACAAGCTGAAGTGCGCGAGTCAGCGGAAATGAAACGCTCGGCGTGGATTGTGAAGAAGAGAACCGATGAAAAGATGTGATCTGGATGGAAGAAATGGGGGCTGGATACCTAGGACCAAAAGGAGTGAGCGGCAGATCTCACCCACTCCTTGGTCTCCGCTTTCTCAGACCGATTTGCGAAACTCCGGTTTCCTCTTGTCCGGCATGCTCATCGTGTATTGGCCGGGCCCTGCGGACGCCAATTCAATTTCCCCGGTTCGACTGAGCCGATCCACTTCCAGAAAGACTTGATTCCAGGTGTACTGAGGACAGGCGCGAACGAGCGCATCCAAATTACAATTGGGACTGTGGCGTATGGTCTGCAGAATCAGACCGGTAATAGTGAGGCCGGGTCGCCTTGACATCTGTTCCTGACCGGCATACCCTTTCCCGATCGAGACATACCGGTCCACGCAAATCGCACAGTAGGTATGCGTGAGCTTGTAGTCGGTCCCCCGCATCCCATGCCGATCCAAATAGGAACCGAGATCAGACCAGGATTCATCGCCGCCGGTGTCTCCCAATTCATCACGAACCAGCCCGCAGACGCAGCAAATAGGAATAAATGGTTCTTTTGCGATGGCACTCATAGCAGCCCCTCCCTTAGCTATACCGAAACCTAATGGACTGTAGAGCAGCCCCCCCTTCCGCACTACTAGGATGCTCCCTAGATTTGGGACCAGGGGCCGCATTGAAAAGTCAGGGTTTCCCCGGGTCGTTGCTACTCGCCGTCGCACTGGATAAGGGAACCGGCTAGTCCCAGTCATCTCCGAATCCTGGTATGTATCATGTACCGTGTAATAGATATTGGGGAGTACATGAAGCAACTACCCCGGCGATCCCTCACTATCCCTCTATTGGCGGGACTGCTGTTCGTCCCGATACTGGTCGAGGCAGGGCTTCAGCGAGCGCAGATTATTCGCTTTCTCGGCGTCAGCGTGGTGCGTGATTTACGAGATGCTCGGCAGGGCGCGGTCGGTGAGCTGGTTATCGGTTGGGAACAACGGTCGGACCGCCATGGGATTGTAGTCACCTTTCTCCAGGGAGCGGGCTCTTTTAGTCCCGACACGGAACTGGCAATTCTTGGCGCGATCGATCGGACGGCGCGAGCTGCAGGTTTGAAGACCGATTCCTGGAACGTCAGCCTAGCCGTCCGTGAACCGGCGGGAGTCGTTTACGGCGACAGCGTCACCGGGATAGTCGGACTGACCGTGGTTGCCTTGGCAAAAGGAGATTTTATCCCCCTGGACCGCACCATGACGGGAACCATCATGCCCGACGGGGCGATCGGCCCGGTCAGCTCGGTTCCTCTGAAGATTGAGGCCGCACACCGTGGCCGTTTGCGGCGTGTCGTCGTTCCGGATGCGCTGGACGCAACCGATGCCGATTGGTTCACTCCCTTCTTGATGCAAATCTCTCCCATTCAGTCGGCCGCCGTCGCCTATCAAGCCTTGACCGACCATTCGTTCTTTGCCGCCGACGACCTTGTGCATCACTGACACTTGGTCTCCGCGCAACAGCAAGTGCCTCGAGGGCAGCTCGCCTGTACAATTGGAAACTATCCGGGGGAGCTATCTGCGTCATCTACATACGCCGGAAACCCGCAATCGTGGCATCTACACGAATGGCTGAACTGGAGGTATCGGTCAGCCGGAATGGATTTTCACGCTGGGCACCTTCCCCTATACACTGATCCGGATTTCGAATCGGGATTCAATCAGGCGCAAGGAGAACGAGCGGTCGGAAACTGGCTCTGTGGTTGCGCGGGCCGGATCGAACAATTTAGGAACGGGTCCGGCGCTCGGTCGACTCCCTGCCTCACCGCCCTGCTGCCGCGGCAACGCTCATGCCACTATTGAGCGTCGCACAAAGCAGCGCCGGCTGCCGGACCATGACATAACGGTTACACGGTGTCGAATAACGCTTCCGCAGCCATCCTCCGATCTTTCATTCGCAGCGACGGATGGGACCATCGTCGCTCGCTGATGGAACGGTCCATGGGGCGCGAAATCGCGCCGTCGGGACCCGGGATATCGCTGATGTGTCCGCAATTCAGGCAGCGTAAACCGTCATAGGACCATGCGGAGGTCCCGGCTGTCGTTCCATAAAAATGATCGAAGATTTTTAACCCACCGCATCGTTCGCAGCTCATATGCTCCTCCTTGTGATGGCCGCATCCCGCGGGAAGCGACGAATTAGTTCGGTCTGACTGTCTGGCGAATCAAGGATAAGAATGCCTTATTCTGAAACGGCTTATTGACCCATTCGATCCACAGCGCACGGCTGAGGGAAGAAGGAGGCAAGCCTCCGTCGCTGCGCGAAGGAACACAGATGCTCAACACGATCAGCGGCGGCGGCGAGTCGCAATGCCGAAACCACTCACCCATAACCTTGAGCGCCGTATGGTCCGAATAGAGCGGAATCCCGTCCACATCCATGACGACGCCTTGCACCGTTTTCCCCGGCAACCGCCCGACTGCGTAGTTCAACGAATCAGCGATACAGACTTCAAATCCGTCATCGGCGAGCATCTCGCCCATTGCGCCGGCCAACTCCGCATCCGGTTCGACGATCAAGATCACGATGTGGCTCCTCGGCTTCTGCAATCGCTTGTTGTGGACCACGAAAGCATAAACGTTGCCAGCGTGCGCGAACCGCAGTAACCGGTCGATTCCATTCATCAAAGCCGCGCACCTGAATCCGGCCGCGACAACATCACAATGGAAACTTGGCGACGAAGTATCCCGCGTGAGGAAAAGCTGTCACGCCTCGGCGAATCAACTTTCATGTTTCCGGTGGCGGACGCTTTGTCTCATTGCCGGACAATTTGTTCCATGAAGTAAGCCCGGAGGGGGTTTACTATAGTTACGGGGGAACGTAGGATTTTCTGATGGATAGAGAAGCGGCGCTTTCCCGGGCACATCCCGCAGCCGAGCCGCCGGCAGAACACGGTCACCGGCATGCCGCGTCAAATCCGGCGTTTATGGCCGGAACGGCGGATATTTGGACCTTGATCGCCGCCCGGTCTCCCACGGAATGGTGGGATCTATCCTTTCAATGATCGGACCTGGCCGCTCTTGCTATGACCACGCATCGGCTGCCGGAAGCCAGGCATCGCTCTCGCAATCTGTGCGGGCTTTATCGTAATAGTAGGAGATCGGAAACGGGAGCGGGGCCGAATGCGGCCTCATGACACGCGGCATTGCGCTTGTCGCCTGGAATCATCTCACACTCTGTCCGGAAGCCGGCGACAAGAGAACAACAATTGAGGCCAAGGAAGTGAACCAAGACAGAGATCAATTGCTCCTCGAACAGTTCGTTGAACGCCAACGCGCGGAAGAAGCGCTGCATGATGCGCAGGTGCGATTTCGAAGCATCTTTGACTCATCGCACGACGGATTCGCGTACATGACGTTCGAGGGCGCCTTTGTCGAGGTGAATAGCGCCTTGGAACTTCTCAGCGGATATTCCCGCGAAGAACTTCTGACGATCACTCATCGACACTTGATCGCGCCCGAGCATCAGGCCAACGAAGAAACGGAACGGCGAAAGCTCATAGCATCGGGCCAGGCCGTTGAATATGAACTCGAATATTTCACGAAGGCTGAAGAGCGGGTGCCGGTCTGTGCCAACACCTTTGTTGTGAGAGGCCGCGACGGCACCGCCACAGGCCTGGCGATGATCGTCAAAGACTGTACGGACCGCAAGGAGACCGATGTCGCACTGCGAAAAACCGCGGAAGAGCTGCACAAGAAGAATGAGCAGTTGGCGCACGCGAATCAATTGCTCTCCGCCGCCCAGCGGGCGGCAGCGCGGGTTCAACGCTTGTCCGCCATCGGACAATTCGCGGCGACCGTCGCCCATAAAATCGGCACGCCGCTGACGGCTCTGTCGGGTCATGTCCAGCTCCTAAAGGAAGACCAGTCGCTTGCTCCGCACGTCCGCGCCAGGCTGCAGATCGTGGAAACGCAGATCGAGCGGACGTCAACCATCATTCAGGACCTGCTGGTCTATGCGCGGCGGCCGGATCCCGTCTGGTCCGTCATCGACGTGAATGCATGCCTCCAGGATTCCTTTGCCTTGTTCCAAACGGAATGCGTGCGGCTCCACGTGATCTGCACATTGTCGCTCTGCCCCGATCCGGCCTTCGTCTCCGCCGATCGACAACAATTACAGGAAGCCCTCAACCATCTGGTTGAAAATGCGCTCCAAGCCATGCCGACGGGAGGAGGCTTGAACATCAGCGCCCATCTCATGGACTCGGCCGCCGCCGAATCAGACAGACGGGTCGGAATCGACATCGCCGATACAGGCACCGGCATTGAACCGGAACATTTGGCGCCCATTTTTCAGCCGTTCTTCACGACCAAAACCATCGGCCGTGGGACGGGACTCGGATTGGCCATCGTTCAGGAGACCGTCCGCGCCCACGGCGGACAAATTACGGTGGAAAGCGCGCCGGGCAAGGGATCGCGATTCACCATTCTGCTTCCGCTTGCGAGGACACCATCATGAAACTCGAACATTCCAATATTCTGATCGTGGACGATGATGCGGAAACGCTGGCATTGCTCCATGAAATTCTGTCGAAAGAAGGCTATGACATTTCCACGGCGCCCCATGCCAAGGCGGCGCTGGATCATACTCGCGAACATAGCCCCGATCTGATCATGAGCGATATTCACATGCCGGACATGGACGGCCTGGCGTTTCTCGCCGAACTCCGGACCCAACAGCAAGACATGCCGGTCATCCTGATGACCGCCTATGGGTCGCTTAAGACCGCCGTGGACGGGATCAAGGCGGGCGCCTTCGATTACTTGAGCAAACCGTTCATCGTGGACGAGGTCCGCTTGGTCGCCCGCCGCGCCCTGGAACATAAATATCTTTCCACCCAGAACCAGGTCTTGCGCGAGCAACTGAAAAGCCGCTACCGGTTCGATAATCTCGTGGGCAGCAGTCCCGCGATGGTCGCCGTCTATAAATCGATTGCGCGGGTGGCGCAGACCGAGAGCACGGTGTTGCTCCAGGGAGAGAGCGGCACGGGGAAAGAATTAATTGCCCGCGCCATCCATGCCAACAGCTCCAGAAGCGGCGGTCCGTTCGTCACGGTCGATGGAGGCGCGCTCGCGGAGACCTTATTGGAATCGGAGCTATTCGGACACGAGCGCGGATCCTTCACCGGCGCCGTTGCCACGAAAAAGGGCCTGCTCGAAAAGGCGCATCTCGGCACCTGCTTCCTTGACGAGGTCGCCGATCTTTCCCCCGCGCTCCAGGGCAAGCTCTTGCGCGTCATCCAGGAGCGGGAGATCCGCCGGGTCGGCAGCACTGCTTCCATGGCCATCGACGTGCGGATCATCGCCGCTTCCAAGAAGCAGCTCGATACGCTGGTCAAAGCGGGCACATTTCGAGAAGACCTCTTTTACCGGCTGAACGTGGTGTCGATCGATATTCCCCCGCTCCGCGAGCGCAACGAGGATATTCCTCTCCTTGTCCAATTTTTTATCCAGAACTACGGCGCCGCGAAGGAAAAGCCCGTCACCGGCGTGTCGCCGGAAGCCATGGAGCTTCTTCTGCGATATTGGTGGCCAGGCAACGTACGGGAACTCGAGCACGCCATTGAACGGGCGGTCGCCTTGACTCCTCATTCCATCATTTGCCCCGAAGACCTTCCGGCGGCCGTAAAAAGCGCGACCGTCCAGACCGTGGCGCAGGCTCAAGGCTGGGTCACGCTCACCGATCTGGAACGGGACCATATTCTCCGCGTACTGGAGTCCCATGACCGGGATCTTGGCCGATCGGCGCTCATTTTGGGTATTCACCGCAAAACTCTTCTCCGTAAGCTGCGACAGTACGGGGTCGCCGCGCAGTTCGGAGTCGGTTGATTCGGAATGTGTGAATGGTGAATGTCCACCCGGGATGCAGTTCAATCATTTAAGGACTTCATGCTTCCAATTCCCGGTCTCGGACGGACATTCTGTCTGATAAGGTTTCCACTCTGTCCCTCCCTCGGCCCGCGCGCTTAAGCAGCAGACATCAAAATCCATCCAATCCGTTGAATTTCATTCCAGCAGCTACGGGATCGACGGTCCAAAGTTTGCTCTTAGTCCTACCGCGGCGGATAGAGACCGCCGAGGAAGGGGGCCGGGATGAATCGGGATGACAGACGGATTCTCCTCGTGGAGGAC
Organism: Nitrospiraceae bacterium; assembly: GCA_035698625.1. Classification (GTDB taxonomy): domain Bacteria; phylum Nitrospirota; class Nitrospiria; order Nitrospirales; family Nitrospiraceae; genus DASSBQ01. Next base: position 6,956 of record DASSBQ010000359.1, on the reverse strand, counting down.
GATGAAGACATTCGAAGCCTGTTGGCTGACCTGTTCGAGCAGGAGGGCTACCAGGTCTATCAAGCGGCTGATGGGCGTGAAGGCCTGGCGGAAATGAAGAAGCGGTATCATCATGTCGTGCTATGCGATTATCGCATGCCCCACATGGATGGCCTGGCATTCCTCGATGTCAGCCGGCTGGTATGGCCGGACACGCCCGTGATCATGGCCTCATGCGATCCGGAATTGGTGGAGCGCCGAGACAGGCAGCCCTTACTGAGCGCCTATGCCTGTCTGCAGAAGCCGTTCGACCTGAATCAACTTTTGACAGCGGTCAAGGAAGCCTCCTCCGAGGCGCATGTATCGGATTTGCACCATATCGCCCATCGATGAATCGGCATGGATTGGGCCGCGGCTCCATGTGACGAAGGGCTCGCGTTGCATTCAGTTGAGATTAGGTCGACGATTGGGCTGCCGCTAAGTATCCCTCCCGCTACTTTTTCCCCGACAGGGAGTATCGGCCGTACTCAGGTCTGCCCTTTGCACCCCTTCCGTTTCCAATAGATGTGCAGCTCTTCCTGAAAGGATGAAGAGGCCGATATGCATCCCCGGCTTGCGGCACTGATCGCAGTAAGCGCTGCGATCATTATCGGGAGCGACCTAAGCATGAATCGGGACCAAACGGCGGCTCCGTCAGATCAGACTGAACCGGGACCGACTCAACCTCGTCCGATTCCTCCTGCGCCGACCCCTCGTCCTCCCATCCAGCCGTTACCCCCGTCTCCAATTCCACCGCCGGCTCCTGAGCCGATTCCCCCGGCGCCCCCGCCATCCTGAAAGTACGGCTATGTTGACCATTCTCCTGAAACTTCACCATGTTCAACATCTCAACAAGTCAGAGAGGCAGCCATGAGCGCGCCCATCGTCCGAATCGGCGACCTTGAGATCAATCAAGATCTGGGCGTCCAAGAGCGCATGTGGAGGATCCAGCGTGTCGGCTGGGCGGCCATTGGAGTAATTGTTCTGTTGGGTCTATCGGGACTGTTCGGTCACGGCCCTCTCAGCCACACAACTGGCGGAGACCTTCATGGTCCGCTCTGGCTGGAATATGAACGGTTTGGACGGAACCAGGGCTCATCCGAGCTTCGCATTCATGTCCGACCGACGTCCGACCCCGTCCGCATCTGGATCGGCCCTGACTATACAGCCCGTGTGGATATTCCGCACATTATTCCCGAGCCGACGCGTAGCGGAATTGCCGACAATGGCTTCATCTTCGAGGTGGCCGCGGCAGGCATGAATGAGCCGGGCGTCATCACCGTAAATCTCCAATTTCGCGCCGCCGGCTGGGTGGCCGGTGAAGTTCGCTCGCCTGGGTTTCCGGCCATACCGATCCGGCAGTTCATCTATCCGTGACGAACGTTCGCGGCACATGTCATAACGAAAGGAGCGAGAATGGATGCTGTCTTACGGGCTCTCGCCGTCTATATGTTCCTCCTCCTGATGTTTCGCATTGCGGGACGGCGAACTCTCAGCGAGATGACCAGTTTCGATTTCGTACTCCTCTTGATCGTCAGCGAGGCGACACAGAACGCGATGATCGGCAACGATTATTCGATGATGAACGGCATGTTGGTCATCACGACCTTGGTGGGATTGGACGTGCTCTTTACCAATTGGAAACATAGAAGCGCGTTCATCGAGCGGTGGCTGGACGGGCTGCCCATGGTCCTCGTCGAAAATGGGCGTCCTTTGGAGGCCTTAATGGATCGTGCGCGAGTCGATCGCGAAGATATTCTGGCCGTCGCGCGCGAGACTCAGGGCTTGGAGCGCATGGACCAGATCAAGTACGCCGTCCTTGAGGTCGGCGGCGGCATTTCGATCGTCCCGAAAAATCAGAACCAGTAAGAATGAGGCCTTCGATGGATACGACCGCGACAGAATTCTTTCATACCTTTGCGAAGCGGGCATCCGGATGGGTGGGAAGTCCATGGGCGTTCATTTTGGCAGTCCTCGTCGTTATCATTTGGACCGGAACCGGTTCACTGTTCCAGTACTCGGATACATGGCAACTCATCATCAATACCGGAACGACGATCGTGACGTTCCTCATGGTCTTCTTGATTCAGAACTCGCAGAATCGCGATGCCAAAGCGATTCACCTGAAGCTCGACGAACTCATCCATAAGGTGAAAGGCGCACGAGACAGCCTGATCGATCTCGAAGACTGCACGGACGACGAATTGGACCGACTCCAACAGCAGTTTGAAGCGATGCGGCACGCTCTAAGGCGAAAAGGCACGGCGGATGAAAAGACCGCTCCCGCCGATTGATTAATCATCCTGGCGGGGCTGCGCGCTCGTATTGATCGGCGCCGTCCATTCACGGCTGCGCTCGAGTCCACCTGGCTTGGGTCACGAATCAAACGCCCATAAGAGCGAAAACAGAAGAAGATGCTGGCTGCTCACGAGCCGGGGAACTCCCGGGACCACGTCTCCGTCCTTAAAGAATCCGCCTTCTTTCCCTGTCGAGTCGTCATAACGATATTCCAGGCGCGAGACCCAAAGCTGTCGTCCGATGTGGCGCTGATACCCGAGGGTCGTGGTGACGGCCCAGATCAGCTGGCGTGAATCGGTCATCCGTCCGTTGCGATCCCAGAACCATTCCGGCCTGACGGAGACGCTCCACGGCCCGGAAATGTCCCACCGTGTGAAGAGGGCGGCTCCGGTCCAAAAGGTGCGCTCATGGTTCGGCAGATCCGTGGCGCGCTCCGTACCGATATCATAGGAAAGGGCCACGGTGACTTCGTCGCCTGTCCATCGCACCTGGGTATCCGAAAAGAATCGCCAGAACCGCAACGATGTGTCCGCTTGATCCGGACCGTAATAGACGTTCTGAGCCAAAACCACGCGCCTGGCCACGCGCCAATCCAATTCGGCTCCATAGCTCGGCAGGTTATTGGCATGAGCGAGGAACTGAAATCCGTTCATCACGTGGAAGCCGACATCGACGTTGTGAGTGATCGCGTAGCGGCTCCCGAGTCCAAACACGAAATTGGGCGAATAGTCGGTGATATAGGCTCTGGTGTAGTTGAAATTATGTTTGGCGTAGAACGACTCATAGTTGATGTAGCCCTGCATCAGCCCGGCGGTGAGCATCAAGCCGTTGCCGATGGGTGCAAGATAACTGACGTTGGCCCGGGAGAGGTGCCGTAGGACATCGGCTCCGGGCACCGGCCTGCCCCGCCCTTCCTGTTCATTCGGGACCAGCGCGTCCGTGTCATATCCGGCCTGGCCCGCGAGTTCCATCCCCCACTCCCCGGCCCGGTGCGGCTCTTTATGGAGATAGCCGAGCGCCATATTCGGCGCGAGTTCATTCGTGCGGGGGGTCGTCTCCTTGCTGCGCCACTGATGATTTTCGGGAAAGTTAAAGTTGAGGCCGTAACTGATATCGACCAGCCCTCCATACTGCCAGGGATTGGGGCCGCTCGAAGGAGGCTCAGCCTCCGCATAGGTCGGCCATGCGCGCAACAGCAAGCTCGCGCACATGACCGACATCGTGATGACGGAGACAGGAAACTTCAAGTCGAGGACCCGGTTGTCACGCTGCTGAAGCGCCGTGTTCCTTTCGGAGACGTATCGCGTCACAGTCCCTCGCGCGAGGGCGTGTCATATCATAAACCGAGCCGGGTAATGAATCACGGAGCGATCATTTCAACTTGTAAATCTTGCCGCTGCCGGCGTCCACATACACCTTCCGCTTTTCTTGCTTCGCGTCGATGAGCTCCACCTCGTACATCGCGCGGCCGTCTTTCTTTTCGAGTTCGGCCTCCACCGCGCGGCCGTCGGTCACACTGGCCTCGGCCGTCCGCACCGCCTCGATCAATGTGATGTTCGTGCTGCTCACCAAGTCTCTCTTGCTGCCGTGCGTACAGCCGCCGGCCGTGAGAGCCATGGTTCCCAACATCATGGCTCCGAATACGATCGCTCTCATAACGCCTCCTTTAATTGATGTGATCACTGCTCCACCTGCACTTTGTTGACGACGTCCAAGACTCCGTCAACCTCTCTGGACAGCCGTTCGGCCTTTTCCTTATGGTTGTACTCGTCGACTTCCCCGCTGAGATAGACGACTCCTCTGCCGGCGCTTACTTCAACGCGCAACAAGTTTGCCGCTTCGTGATCATACAAGGTCTTCCTGACCGCGCTGCCGATCGCATCATCCGGTCCTCTGGTCGGATCCGCACAGGCAGTGAGCGTGACGTGCGCCGCCAAGCCCACAACGAGAAGCAATCTCTCTGCCAGCCAAGCCTTCAACAACCGCGACGCACCCCCTATTCTTTTGCGGGCACTGTATAGTGTTCCTCGATCGCGCTGCGCATCAGCTTGCGACTCTCCAGCGCCGACAGATCCGAGCGCTTTTCGATCCGTTTGGCCGCCTCGGCAAGTTCTTCATCCTTGATTCCTTCCGCAAACCATCGGGAATAATCCCCGCGGCGCAAGTGGTAGTCCCAGGTGCCATCGTCGATTCCGTCGGCAATCTGGGCGAACAGGATGAGATTCTGCGCCCGCAAGTTCAGCCGGTCGGACGGCCCCCGGAAGTAAAAGCTCCGGTCCGGAGGCAATTCGCCTTCCGCATACTTCCGGCGGTGGCGCCGCCGATCCATTTCGCTGGGGGCGATGCGCAATTTGAACGGCCCCTCTTCCGTCCCCCGATCCCAGACAATCGCTTCGCCGGGCACGAGAGGCTGCGGCCGCACCGGCGGGCAAGCCTCACGGATGGCGTCGCAGAAGCTGGCAATCGTTTTGCCCGGAGACTCTCCCAGCGCGATCACCGTATCGACCGTCTCCAGCACGGACCGTTCAATCTGTTCGGGATGGACGGTCACATAGATCATGCAGGACAACTTCTGAGCCAAAACGAGCGATGCAGGATTCCAGTCGGCGGGAAGAAGATGATGTGTCTCGTCCACCAGGATCCAATGCGGTCGGCCGGTTTTTGCGCGCAACTCTTGAAGCCTCGGAACAAGCCCGAGAAAGAACGACGGGCGGTCTTGAAGCGGCAAACCGACCAAGTTCACCACGACGCTGTTATCCGGCTTGTCCAAGGCGGTGAGAATCTCTTGCACGCTGGGCCCCCGCTCGATGGTTCCCAATATGACGGCTTCAGTAAACGCCTCATAGTCGCCTTCCGGATCGATGACGCAGAACTGGTACCCGCGTTGGCACAGGCGTTCCAGAATGCCGGTCGCCACCGTGGATTTCCCGCTCCCCGAGGTGCCGGCCAGCAGCAGATTGCCGCGTCCGGGGTACAACGTGACGTCTTTGCCTTCATCGCGCTTCCCCAGCAGGATGCGATGCCGGCTCGCCTCATGCCGGTCGCTTTCGAGATCATTGTCGAGCAGGTCCGCAATAATTTCCTCCACGCCTGCGCCATGATCGGCGGATGTCGTGCGATCTGCCGCTTCTTTCAGCATCGGGACTGCGTTCGCTACTGCCACGGCATACTCCGACAGGCCCAGCAGGGCATGGTCGTTTTCACCGTCGCCGACCGCCACGATATTGTGCGGAGAGAGATCCAGCTCTTTCAGCGCCGCCATGAGCCCGGACGCTTTGCTGATCCCGGTCGGCAATATCATGACGGCGCCCTTGTTGAAGACAATCCGGAGTTCCAAGCCCATGTCGCGGATCACTTCGAGCGCGATCCGCTCATACGGATGGTGAGTCGCCACGATCGACTGTCCCACGTTGACATGCTCGACGCCTCTCCGGCGGAGTTCGTCCACGAACACGGAGGACGGAGCCGGCGCGAGTACCTCCAGCTCTTTGGAGGCCGGCCGATACAAGAGCGCGCCGTTTTCCGCCACGACCCGTTCGCACAAATCGAGCCGCGGGAAGATCTCGAGTAGATCAGGAAGCACTCGGCCCGTGACCAGGATCAGCTTCCGTCCCGAGGCAACCAACCGCTCCAAGGCCGCAACTGTTCGCTCCGGCACGAGACCATTGGTGGCCAGAGTCCCGTCATAATCGGCCGCTAACGCGAGATATCGCATGTCCTCTCAATGTGCGATTTGATGATGTGGCGATTCGGCGAGCTGACTTCCGTTACAACACTACGAATCACGAATGTTGCACCATACTTCGTTTTATACAGCCCCCTGCACAAAGTATGACTTGGTGATTTGGTGATTCAGTGACTTCAACCCGCGCACCGGATACCGCCTGATGCACTTCATAGATCATAACTCACGAAAATCGTATCTTCTTCCGCACAATCTTCCTTCCTCACTTCACAAATCACTACATCGTGAGATCGTACTTCGTTCGTCCCATCCCACCTTCCTCACTTCGCCGATTCACAAATGACACAATCGCACTTTCTACACCATCCCGACCGGCCGCTCTTGGTTGACCGTCAGCCTAAGCCGGCCCCGGCGAACCGGTTCGTCGGGATCGCGCGTGTAGTGCGTCCGATCCTCGCCTACATCGATGTCCCGAAGCGGCAAGGTAACCCGTTGCTTCATGTGAGGAGCGGCTGTTTCCAAGGCGAGACTGACGACCTCGTCGGTACAGTCCGTGACCTGCGCGTTGAGGTCTCGCTCATTCACGAAATCAACGGTCACGCGTTCTTCTTCATTAATCCACGGCTTGATCAGCTGTAGTTTTTCTCGATTGTCCATGGCCGGGCCTGCTCAGTCGATCTTGTGATGAGGAATGAGTCCGCGCTGCATCCCGTCCAAGCCGGCCGTGCACGAATGTGACACACGACGGCAGGCGGGCGCCGCCGGACGAGGAGCATCGCCTCCCCTCGCCCGGCGTAACCATTATCGAGACGTTGGCGGCACCGCGACATCGACCACCTTGTTCTCGTTGTCGACCAGCAGAATGACGGATTCACCTTTTTGCAGTTTGGAGATGCGATCCTGCATGACCTCCCGCACCTCGAACGGGCGCTCGCCTTCTTTTGTCTTAATCGTG
>DASSBQ010000358.1:0-2779 GCA_035698625.1 Nitrospiraceae bacterium | reverse complement strand
GGAGCCGTCGGGCTGCGCGCGAACTCGTCGGCATAGGCCATGAGCCGCGACAGTTCCATCCACTCCCCCAGCGGCGACCATCGCCATGCCGCAGCCAGTCCCGCAACAATCAGCAGCACCGCCACACCCATGACCATCTGCCGATGCGCCGACGACCGATTTTCGGGGTGGCACAGTTGTACCTCATAGGGTCCGCTCGGATCGATGAACTCATCGTCCGGCACCATTCCGTCGACTTCCTCCGGAATCTGCTTGTCGAACACTTCAAGCGCCCGATCCTTTCCACGGAGTGCCTCGACGGCGGGGATCAATCTTGAATGGCGGCGCAGCGCCAGCGCCACATCTTCCGGCGATACATTCAAATGCTCGCCGAGCAGACGGTTGCGGAATGCCGCGATTCGTTCCTTCACCTCGGGATTACGTCCGGCATGAACGGCCAGATCACATTCGGTATCGAACCCCAGGCTGCGATTGCTGAGATTCGCGGAGCCGATGCGCACGGAGGTATCATCGATGACACAGACTTTGCTGTGCACGCTGATGCAACGTTCCTTCGCATCGGGCACACGGGGATAGTACAGCGCCAGCCGATGATAGCGGTCAACGGTGCGGAGAAGTTTGAGCACCCTTCCCCGCAAGACATCCATCGTATGTTGCTCCAGCCATCCATCGCTGCTGGGATGCAGAATCATGACGATATCGGCTCCATGCTCGCGCTGTAATAGCTCGGCCAAGGTTTCGGTCAGGCTTTTAGACGTAAAATACTGGGTTTCGATATAAATGAATCGTCGCGCGGCTCGTAATAGATCAATCAACAATCGCTCGACTTCACGCACTGGCGGTCGGCCTGCAGCGGCCGGCATCGTGCGCGCAACGGCAACCTGAATCTCCCGCAGATCGGGCACGACCGACACCGGCCACGGATCATCGACTCTATTGAATGGAGACGAGGACGGTCGTTCCCCTGTCGCCGCTTCCCAACGTGCCCTCGCCAATTGTTCCAATGCCTCCGCCGCACTGCCGTCTACCACCATCTGAACATCGTGGAACGGGCGGCACGGCCGGTCGTCGGACAGCATTCTCCTGTCCTGATGGTCCATGCGATGCTCGGGCGTATCCCATCGGCATTGAGCAAAGTCCAGCCCTCCGACAAATGCGACGGCGCCGTCCACAACCACGACTTTTTGATGCTGGGAGGCTCCGACCGGATGTGTGTCGTCCTTCCAGAAATGGAGACGCCGGTGCGCCAAGAGACGTTGGGGAAGCCACCACTGCCGCTCTCTGAAATAGATCACATGGAAGTCCCACACCAGAACATAAATATGCAGCTTCTTTCGCCGGGCGAGAAGGGCACCAAGAAACGGACCAAGGCGATCCGGATATCCGTCGGATTCACGACCGATCAGCATGCGGATACGCGAATCGAAATCCCATCCCAACATGTAGATGGAGCGCTCGGCCGCAAGAGCCGCCTCGCGAAAGGCGGCAAAGTAGGCTTGACCGTCGATCAAGAATGCCGCGCGTCGCGCCGGCTCCACACGCCAGCAATTCCATCCCGGCTTAAACGGACTATCGCTTTGTTGTGCGCGCATGTCGAGAGCAGAAGACGCACGATCGATAGGTCTTCCGCTGTCGATCTCGAAATGAGATGGAACGCGAATCGCCTCATCGCGATCGGGTTTCATACATGATCCCGTTTCATACACAATTCCATGGCATTAACATCCCAGAACGGCCTTTTCTCATATTGCTCAACCTGCAAAGTCGATTCCCTCCAAGCGAAGAAGTCCAATGTGATCGAGACGGCAGGGCCTGATTGAAACCGTAGGAAGGCCTCTATCTTGCAACTCAACTTTGATATCTGCCTACAAATATTATCAAGGAGGGCTTCTATGAGAGTACGACAGATGTGCGCATATATGCTGATGGCGAGTGGAATACTCTTGTTCACGGGCGGCTCATCCCAGGCGCAACTAGAAGGATCTCACACAGGAACCGTGACAGGTGGCACAGCAATCGGGGGAGGCCCCGCAGGAATTACCCCCCCCGGGGGAACTGGGTTAGAAGGTGTCAGCCAAACGATGAGGCCGGGTAACGAATCATCATCAGTGATGGGGCAATACGGGACAGGCGGTTCACCGCAAATCGGCGGAGAGGCGAGGTTGGGAGGATCCGGCCAAATGCCCGACACGATCCGAGGCCAAAGTGGAGCGGGGATAAGCGGTCCAAGCGGGATAGGCTCCGGAACCGGTTCCAGCAGTATGGGACTCTCCAGCAGCATGGGATCGTCCGGCGGAGCCGGCGGTCGATAGGGTTTATGCAATAGATATCTTTTACGTCGTAGACATAGCGAGGCGGGGAATACGAACGACTCCCTGCCTCGCATTGTGCCGCACCTGACGCAATCACTAGCTGAATCGCCTCATCGATTGGTTTCTAACGATCCCCCGTCGTTAGGTATATTCCTAGCGGTCCTTCTAATATTGCTCAACCCTGTAAAGCCGATCCCTCCAATGAAGGCATCGCAAGACAAGAGGCCCGACGCTTTCAGCCTGACCGCGTGACCTCCATCAACGACAGGATGGCTTGTCCGAGTTCAAGACAGCTTGTCTGTCGGTAATCGTAGTTTGTCACCTGGTCCACACTGACTGACCCGCCGCACGGCGAAAATATAAGGTGATTGAGACGGCAGGGCCTGATTGAAACCGTAGGAAGGCCTCTATCTTGCAACTCAACTTTGATATCTGCCTACAAATATTATCAAGGAGGGCTTCTATGA
>DASSBQ010000357.1:0-3673 GCA_035698625.1 Nitrospiraceae bacterium | reverse complement strand
AGACCGGTGGCATCCGCTCTACTATTCCATTCGGGTAGAGCAGGTGGCGCTGCCGTTGTATCCGCAGTGGGGCACGGAGCCGAACGGCTTCTACATTCCGCCGCGGCACAGCCCGCGGGGGTATGCGCGGCAGATGTTCGGGCCGGGCGTGGACAACGCCATCGAGAAGTACCTGGTGCCGAGCCGGGAGTTGTTGGCGGTGCTGCAGCTGTGGCGCGCGAGCCAGCAGATCATCTTCCGGTACGATGTCATTCCGGGCCCGAAGGTGTTCGAGACCCAGATTCACGGGAAGCGGTTTGAGATGTTCAACGATACCGTGCTGGGGTTCAACAAGTCGGGCAAGGAAGTGGCTCGGATTCAGGTCGAAGAGCCGATCTACATCCGGCCGGCCGAACGGGTCAACTGGCTGTAAGAGTGCTGGTGCGAGGCGGGAGGGGTCGTCCCTCCCGCCGTCCCAGACCGGCCAGCTTAGGGTTCTTGGATTCTTGTGTTACGTAGCGGACTGAATTCCTTCCCCAAAAGTATTCTACATTCAGCATCAACCGGTCTTGTGAGAGCGGAGCGATTCGTGAACGTCGCCGGTAGCAAGCGGCACAAGCGAAGAGAACGCGTCGGCAGCCGTCTGCCATCGTGCTGGGCTTCATGCGTACGGAGTCGGTTCTCGTGGAGCATTAGTCCGATAATGGTTCCTGTCCCCTCGTTGTAACTTGGAACACCCACGTATGCGTAAGCTGTACGCAACCTATGCGGTGGCGGCATTGGGGCCTGTGGCGCTGTTTGTCCTGATTCAGATTCCACTCGTCTGGCACTGGCATAGCATCCATCAGGCGCAGCAGCAACGAAGTCAGATCAAAGAGGAAGTCCTGAGGTTGCAGGCGTTGACGGCCGATATCGAGAACGGGTTCCGCGGGTATGTCCTGACGAAGCAATCGGCGTTCTTGCATCCGGTGGTGCATGGTGAAGCTAAAGTGCAGGGGGTCCTCGATCATCTGTTGCATCTGACGAACGATCTTCCGAATCTACTGGCGCGCGTGAAGGTGTTGCAAGAACGCATCCATGAACTGATTGATGCCAAGCGACGGCTCACCAAGCAAATGGACAGCGGCGATGAGGAAGCCGTGATGTCGTATATCCGGTTCGGCGACGGGTTGGCTTTGGCCAAGACCATTGAGAAAGCAATGGAGGACCTTGAAATCAGAATCGAAGGAGAGTTCTCCAGATTTGATATGGAAGAAACCACCTTGAAAAAGCGGATGCTCCAAAAAATCCTGATCACCGATGCCGGCCTGCTTGTGCTGGGAATTTTCGTAACCAGACTGATTTTTCGGGCCGCGACCGACACCACAAGTTTGGCCCCGTCCAAATAGACGCATGCCGGCATGATCGATGAGAGTCATGCCTATTCTCCCCATGCCGTAGATCTTTCGCGAAAATCTTCTCACTCGTTGAGGGTGAAACGTCTTGCACCCGCCGTTTGGACTCCCGTAAGCTGGAAGCTCATCACATTTCTATTTGAGCCGATAAGACAAGGCCATCTCCGGGTGTGCCATGATGGCCAACGGTGATGCTGTCCGATCTTCATGGTAGGATGTGCATTGTGAAGGATATCGAAGGAAATTACCGAGCCCTGCTGGCCGTCACCAATATCCTCAATCAGCAGCGCGACACCGATAGCCTGTGGGGGGCGATTACCACCCATCTTCGTCAGGTGGTGCCATGGGAGCGTGCCGGGCTCACGCTGTACGATCAGGATTCGGACTCGTTTCGCTTCTATGCGCTGGAAACAAGTCTGCCGGTACGGGTCCTTCAGCGGGATGCCGTCATTCCGCGCGCGGGGAGCGCAGTCGGATGGGTCTACGATCACCGTCAGCCGCACATTCGCCCACATCTGCGCCGCGAGCGAATGTTTCTGGAAGATGACTTATACCTGGAAGAGGGATTGGGCCGAATGATCAATCTGCCTCTTGTCGTGGGCGAAACCTGCCTGGGAACGCTCAATATCGGCAGCGTTGAAGACGGGGATCCCGGTTCCGGAGATATGGAGTTCTTGGGCCAGGTTGCGAAACAAATTGCCCTTGCGATTGACCATGTGCGGGCCTATGAGCAGATCGATCGTCTTCGGCAACAGCTCATGCGGGAGAATGAGTATCTCGTTCAGGAAATCAAACAAACTCACAATTTCGGGGCGATGGTCGGCAAGGGACCGGCCTTCCGGAAGGCCCTGAACCGCGCCGAAGCCGTCGGTCCGACTTCCACCACTGTTCTCATCACCGGTGAAACCGGGACGGGTAAGGAGTTGCTGGCCCGGGCGATCCATGAGTTGAGTCCCCGGCGGAATAAGCCCTTCGTCCGGGTGAATTGCGCCGCGCTTCCGATGGGATTGGTGGAAAGCGAGTTGTTCGGTCACGAGCGAGGCGCCTTTACCGGCGCGGATCAACGCCGGTCGGGCCGATTTGAACTGGCCCACGGCGGCACGCTGTTTCTTGATGAAATCGGCGAGATGCCTCTCGAAGCGCAAGCCAAGCTGCTTCGCGTGCTGGAAGACGGCCTTATTGATCGTCTGGGAGGCATGCAGTCTATTCCGGTGGACGTCCGGGTCCTCGCCGCTACGAACGCGGATTTGATCACTGCATCGAGCGAGGGCCGCTTTCGGTCGGACCTTTACTACCGGTTGCATGTTTTTCCCATCGTGGTTCCGCCGTTGAGGGAACGGCCCGAGGATATTCCACTGCTGGCCAGGCATTTTCTTGAGCAATACCGTCTCAAATTAAAACGTCCGCCGCTGGCCCTGAGCCATGAATCCATGACACGTATCTGCCAGTATTCCTGGCCCGGCAATGTGCGGGAATTGCAGAACGTCATTGAGCGAGCCGTCATCCTCGCCCGGTCGGCGACCGTAGAAGTTGAGGCGGATCTGGTCTCCCAATCGGACCCGGAGGTGCAAGGCGAGTCTCCGGTCAATCTCGTGGAGATGGAACGCCAGCACATCCTTTCCGTGCTGAAGCGGACTCATTGGCGGATCTACGGCCCGCATGGAGCAGCCTCACAATTGGGGGTCAATCCCAGTACGTTGCGCAGTCGCCTGAAAAAGCTTGGCCTGTCCAGGCCCACCAAGCAGCTCATCTTTTAGGTTTTGTGCCGGCGGCGTGGCCGGTCACGATGGCTCGTGACGGGCCACGGAATCACGCCGTGAACCGGCAATGTCCTATGGTTCGCCACGAGAGCGATCCGGCCTAATTTCAACCGTATGCAATCGTCCCTTCGGCCCGGCTCACGGGCCTGTTTATTGCTCCCCGTTCGGTGAGACGCTCGTCGTCACGTCGGATTCCTGATTCCCGCCGGATGCTCTTGTGTTCTCAAGTAGAGTTTTCTTCCGTTGGTTGTTTAGAATGAGGCCTCCTCCAACGGAAGAACCTGTGGCAATTCGAACCATCAAAGGCCGCATCGTCTGGGCGATCGTGATTGTCGGATGCATTCCGCTTCTGATCGCACTGATGCTGGCCTACATGTCCGGGATGCGCTCCCTGCGCGATGTGATCGGCGGCAATCTTCAGGCCATTGCAATTCAGGCCGCCGACCGGGTGACCATGCTGGTTCAGAGCGAAGCCCAAAGGGTTCGGCTCCTGGGATCGGCACCCCTCCGTGTGCGCCAGCCGGTCGAGACCGCCAATCG
>DASSBQ010000356.1:0-7392 GCA_035698625.1 Nitrospiraceae bacterium | reverse complement strand
CCTTTTCTGCCGGCGCGCCGTTGAGCACGCCTTCCCGTATGGTCTCCAGTGCTCGGAGTACCGCGTCGAAACGCTCAGAAGCCACCGCCAAGGTAGGCACGCTGTGCAATAACGGAGCGATGGCTGCCAACTCAGGCGCTTCACCTGAAGAACGATTCAATATAGTCGCAAGTTCTTTCGGGCCCAGGCGGGCCCAGGGGATCAACACCCGCATGTCCCGCACATGGCTCTCGACGCAAGCTTTCGCGGCTTCGGCCCACACGCGCAGCTCCGAAACGGATCCATCCGCCTGTTCCGACGCCAAGACCTGCGCCATATCAGCGATCGTCTGGGCGGCAGCAGTCATTTTCATGAGGCACGCGGCCCGGCCCGCGGCATCGGCGGGCATAGGGCTCAATGAAGCGGCCAATGTGTCAACGGCATGAGCCAGCTGTTTGCGCGTGACGGTATGTGTATGCTGCCGTTCCGGCAACTCGCCCAGCGATTCGCGCAACAAGCGAATAGCATCGTCCATCCCGGCCGACAGATTGCCATTGACGGTGGAGGTGTGAAGCAAGTCGCGGCACCCATTGCTCAGAGCCAACAAGTGCCCCGCCAGATTACCGCTGTCCACAGAGGACACATACTTAGGATGCAGGGGCAGAAGTTCGCGGGTGTCGTACCAGTTATAGAAATGTCCGCGAAAGAGTTCGAGTCGGCCCATCGTCGTCAACGTGGCCTCGAGCCGCTCGGTGGCCTCCACCGTGCCCAGCCAGCCAAAATCGCGCGCGGCCAATATGGAAAGTAGATACAGTCCCATATTCGTCGGCGACGTTCGATGCGCCACGACCGGTTTCGGGTCTTCCTGAAAATTGTCCGGAGGTAGGGCATGGTCTTCCGGAGATACAAAGGTCTCGAAGAACCGCCAAGTCCGCCGAGCAATCGCACGCAGCGCTTGAGTATCAGCCGGCGATACCGGCTCGACTCCAATCCACCGGGGCGGCAGACTGACCCAACGTGCCACGGCGGGAGCCAACCCCCACAGGATGATAAAAGGAGCGGCGGCTGCCCATGACTCGTATCGCACTACAGTCACCACGACGCCCGCTGCCGCCGCAAGAATGAGTCCGCCCGACATGCGCTTGTACATCCCGCCAAGCCTGCACGCATAGGCATCCGTAGCCTGTGCCGCGGTCACCCACTCCAGCAAATGAGTCCGCGTGATCGCCAGACGGCTGAGCGTACGGAGAATCGCGTCGGTCATGAGCCAGGCTTGGTACGCCAAGAAAGTGATCGTCAAGCCGATTTGAGTCACGCCGAGCGTCAGGTCGGCGAGCGCCCCCCGCACATGGCTGCGCATGGAAATGCCCCGCCGGCGGGGATAGAGCCCGAGCAGAAAGGGGAGAAGGGATGGAACGGCAATCGTAGCGAGAATAAAGCCGGACCATACCCAGGGCGAAGTGCCGGGCATGACCCATCCGGCCACCAAGGTTAAAAATGCGGCGGGCGCCGACAAGGTGCGACGAAGGTTATCGAGAATCTTCCAGCGGCCGACTGCGGGAATCTCGGCGGAACGCCGCGCCTTCGATCCCCGGTGTCCCAGAACCCACGGCAACAGCTGCCAATCTCCGCGCGCCCACCGGTGCTGCCGAGCCGCCGCTGCTTCATAATGCGATGGAAATGCCTCGAACAACTCGATGTCGGTCGCCAATGCGACGCGCACGAAGATGCCTTCAAACAGATCATGACTTAACATGGCATTGTCCGGGACCTTATCCGCCAAGGCGGCCTCGAACGCATCGACGTCGTAAATGCCTTTGCCGGTATAAGACCCTTCCTGGAACAAATCCTGATACACATCAGAGACGGCTGACGCATATGGATCGATACCGCTGGGACCGGAAAACGTCCTTTGAAAATACGTACCGTCACGATCGGTGGGCAGCGATGGTGTGATGCGCGGCTGCACCAATCCGTAGCCTTCCACGATGCGCCGGGCGCGGCCGTCGAACCTGGGCCTATTGAGTGGATGCGCCATGGTGCCGACCAATCGACGAGCGGCCCCCCGCGGCAAGCGAGTATCGGCATCCAGCGTAATCACATACCTGACCGCCGGAATGGTTTCCGGAGGATAGCCGTCAATAGACAGGAATGTCGTATCCGTCGCCCCGCGCAAGAACCGGTTTAATTCATGGAGTTTTCCCCGCTTCCGTTCCCATCCCATCCATATGCCCTGCGCTTCGTTCCACACTCGCCTTCGGTGAAAGAGGAGAAATCGCGCACCACCGCCGGACGCGGCGCCGTACCGTGTATTCAACCGCCCGATGTGATCGCGGGCAGCGGCCAGCAGGTCGGCATCGCCCGAAAGGATCTCAGTCTCGGCATCTTTCCAGTCCGAGAGCAGGGCAAATCGGAGGTCATCTTCCGGATTCGCCAGATAGTGGACCTCCAGCCGTTCTACCTGTTCCTCGATGTCCGCACGATTCGTAAGCAAGGTGGGTACGACCACAATTGTCCGGAACTCTTTCGGTACTCCATGTCGCAATTCCATCCTCGGCAACTTTCGCGGTCCAAGCAGCGCCATGACGCTGCGATTGACCAGCGCGACGGCGATGTCTGAAGCCGGTACCACAGCGAGAAGACCTAGGAGAGCCAGGCCGGCCGCTGTGGCGCCGGCATCGCCGGCCCACAAAGGCAGCGCCACCGCCAGCGCCGTCACGACCGCCAGCGATCCCAGATAGCCCGGTACGGCAGCACGGACATACAGGCGCAATAGACCGGGCTTCCACGGAACTTTGTAACCGAGTTCGGACTCGAAGGCCGGACGGCCTCGTGAAATGAGGTAATAGCCCGGCTCCGCATGCCGCTCCTGATGCGGTTCCGGTCCATCGCCCCGCTCAATACCAGCTCCTTGGGCTCGCTCCACGACACGCATCGCCACTTCGATTTCCGACAAGTCCGAACCGCGGGAGAGATCTTCGATGGCATGGCGGTACGCGTCCCGGGTGGCAAAATCCATCTCGGCGTAAGAGGGCGCACGATGAAGAATCGCATCCACCAGGCTCACGCGCTCGAAAAACTCAGCCCAGTCAAATGCCGATGTCAGCCGCATGCTGGTGATGACATTGCGTACGGTCACGTTCATCGCCGCCTGCTGTTGGTGCTCTGCGTGCACCATCTCGTCGGCCGTGGCGCCCTGGGCGGCAAGGCGTTCATCGAGCCACTGCAGTATGGGACGCACCTTGGGATCCAAATCGCGGAGGCGCTGAACAAGTTGCACAGCAAACGCCGTGGCAAGAGGCTCCTTCTCAAACCGTTGAAGAGCCGTGAGGTGCGAGCCCGAAGATAAGGGACCGGTGCCGAGCAGACTATCGGCCAGAATATCCGCGTCCCGGCGCGCGGCACGGCTATGAACGATTCGCTCGGTCAACCTGCGAAGATTTTCCACCAGCACAACTCGCAAGGTAATCGCGACCGCCCACAGTTCTCCGATCGTGAGAGGCTGCACGCGCTGATAGGCCTCCACAAAACGGCGCAGCATGTCGGGGTCGAAGCGACTGTCCGTGTGCGCAACGAAGGCCCACGCGACACCGAAAACCCGTGGATAGTCCCTCAGGTGGCCGGATGCGAGCTTGGGCAATTGACGGTAATAGCCAGGGGGCAAGTCCTCGATGATTTCACGAAGTTGCTCGTCGACAATGTGGAAGTTATCGACGAGCCATTCGGCGGCAGGGGTGATCGTCTGTTCCTTCTGAGTTGATCGAATGATCGTCCGGTAGGACTCTATCAGTACCTGTCCGTTCTCGATGACCCGGGGTATGAGCGGCCGCCCTCGCCGCATGTCGGCGCTCACGATCTGCGCTGTCGCGAGGCTTTCAGCGTGCTGTTCAAGACGCTCCACACCGAAAAGTTCGGCACGGATGGGCTCTTCCAACTCGCGAGGAAGATGGCTCGTGGACCGGATGAGATTCATACCCTGCTGGAGGACCCGTTTTGTCGATGCGTGGATACCGCTTGCGGACAGCGAAGTGCTACAGAATACCGCGAGACTGACGTCCTTTCTCCACCGATGATCGAAAGGAAGAGACCGCTGCGGTCGCTTACCCGGGCTGCATCGATGTCTTCAGTTCCTGAATCGCCCGTGCGACATCTTGTTCTGTCGAGCCAAACCGATCCCCCATCACCTTGATGGCCTGGTTGATCGCCTTGGTCATCTTCACAATTTTCTCTTCTGAGGTCATAAACATGCTCCTGGTGATTGGACTCCCCGAAACTCCGTCGCCAGCCGCGCGACCGGGCAACGAGCCTCGTTCATTACAGGACCTTATCTGTGGTCCGCCCGGTAACCAAGAAAATCAGCATCAGTAGGATTCCGATCGAAGACAGTATCCAGGAAGCCTGTATCGGAACCGGCACACCGACCCAGTAAGCACCCCACACGACTGCTCCAAGCACAAGAAATCCCATGGCATAGTTCAACATATGGTTACCCCTTCCCGTATAACGGACTATCGGCGCGCTCATAGAAGAATCACTTTAGCAAGACGGAACCGGAAGGCGCGCCCAGCAAGATTTCGGCTCCAAATGCCTGCGCCTATCTGAATCGAGAAGTGAATCCATTACTTCACCGCAGTTCCTACAACTCCATCCGTACGCAAATATTCCGCTTACCGCGTCTCGCATTTTTACCACTGCCATGGTATCAACACAGAAAGGACAGTTCACAAATCACCTATGAGAATTACAAAAAGATTCCACGCCGGCCCGACGGTTTCCACAGCGCGCCGCTGCCGGCCAGCGCGGTAAAAAGGAGGGCGGCCGCTATCACATACCCGGCCATTGCCTTCCCGGTTGATGTCTCCTCTTGAGCACTGAACAATAAGACAACCGCGGCCAAGGCAATTCGAACAAGCCGCTCACTCCTACCCGGTTGTGGACTCACCATGCCATGCGGCCCTCCTGTCCTCGGACACCGCCCAGATCCCGCATCGGAGAACCGACGTGAGTATTTCTGTGACGTTGCGTCATGGTACTACCCGCAATAAGGTCGAACGGAATATTATCGCCTAAACGATGACCGCAACCTGGTCAAAACAGCTCACCTTGGCGCCAGTGAGGCCGGATATTTAACGTCAAGCACTAGACCGATGGCTCTTAAATCATTGACGCCGTCCGTTTCACTCTGTATGGTGAGAGTACTCGTTCTCTCTCTTCTTAGTGACCTCCATGTAGTGTCGATCATCGTCCAAGTGTCGCACCTGCAGAATTGCCAGGCGAGTATTGTCCTGGAAATAAGGGTCCCATGACAGGTTCAAGACTGCTGTATATAGGCGGACTAACGGAAGCGACGACGGCGCAGAATCTCCGTGAACTCTTCGCTCCTTTTGGCGTCGTGGAGTGGGCCCATATCGTGACACACAAGTTTAGCGGCAAGACGGCGGGCTACGGATTTGTCGAAATGGATACCGTTGAACACGCTTTAGCTGCGGTGGAAACCCTTGAAGGCGCCGAACGCCAGGGACTAAGGTTACGGGCCTACGTCACGCCTTGTGCGCATCAGAAGGTATGAACATGGAGACCGTTTTGGTCTAGCTTGATCATCCTTCGGTAGAACACTCATTCGTCCACCCACTTAGGCGTGGTCCTAATGCCTGGGCAGTCCGCACAGAAAAGAGGCTCCTCGTAGGTCGCAAGGAAGCTTTGGGAGACAGAGGAACACCGTTCCCACCAGCACCAACCCCATCCCTATGCAGGACATGCCGACTCCTTCGAAATCGCGTACGATTCGTCGCAGCCGCGTGATGCCTAATGACCGGCGTCTATTTGCGTGATCATCCGGGAAAGACGACCGGCGACCGGGTACTCTCGGCCGCCGGACCGGAGAGCTCACATGCGGAGAGTCCGTCACTTTTTCTTGGAACGGCGCGACTTTGCTTTCTTGGTTTTCGCCGCTTGCTTGCCGAGCGCGGTCCTCGTCTTCTTAGGCAAGCGCTTCAGCGTCTGCTTACGTTTCGCCGCCGTGGCTGCTTTCTTCACATTCCGTTTTGCTCCGCTGCGTTGTTTTGATGTCGCCACTGTCAAACCTCCTTTGGTGAATTGCTGCGATGGAGTGACCTTATCACTCCGAGGGGAACCCTAGGTACGTAATGCAACGTGATAGGTGTTCTCACGACCCAACCGACTCACGGATGAACCGCCGATCGACATCGATATCGACAGAATACCGACCTTCATCGGAGTTCGCTACAGAAAAGTTCGACACCGGACACGATCCGGCTTTCCCGTCGTCACCCAGTCGATGGACGCCCTTGATTCAACCGCGATACTTACATGCGCTGAAACACATTTCGCAGGAACTATGAACACGACCCGGAGATCAGAGTGCATGCGAGTGATGGTGATCGGCGCAACCGGAACGATTGGAACGGCCGTAAGCAAAGTTCTGTCCACACGCCACGAAGTAGTACGAGTGGGCCATCAGCACGGAGAGTTCCAAGTGGATCTCACATCGAGTGATTCCATCACGCGACTGTTTGCAACGGTCGGCGCCGTGGATGCCGTAGTGAGTACGGCTGGAGCGGCCAAGTTCGCCCCTTTCGATCAACTGCAGGATGCGGACTATCAAGATCGGTCTCGCGAACAAACTAATGGGACAGGTCAATCTCGTCCGGATCGGGCGGCACTCCCTCAAAGACGGCGGATCATTCACCTTGACCAGCGGTGTCCTCGGCCACGAACCAATGAGGGGCAGCGCCTCCATCAGCATGGTCAACGCGGGGGTGGAAGGATTCGTTCGAGCGGCCGCGCTGGAACTTCCTCGCGGCATTCGTATCAATGCCGTCAGCCCGCCCTGGGTTACGGAGACGCTGAAGACGTTGGGCATGGATCTCAGCATCGGTTTGCCGGCGGAACAGGTCGCGCGCCTCTATGCCCCAAGCGTTGAAGGAACCGGCACCGGACAGATTTTTGATCCAAGAAAGACGGCAAACCAATAGGGCCGCCACCGAAATTTTTCCAATGCGGACACCCTGGTCATCATCGCGCCATACCCGATATCATGGTATAGTGCGCCGCCAAGCGACTGAAATTCCGTGATGGCCGACTGATTGAATATTGCTTGCTGGAGGCGGGACATGTTTGGTCCGATCACACTCCCCTATGGAGCCAAAATGCTGTTCAACACCGTCAAGCTCAAGCCCAGCGTCACCTTCGATGATGTGGAATTGGCCTTCGGTGAACTCTGCAGCGTCGTGAAAGAGACTTACGGCGGCGAGAAAGGCGGCTTCATTGCGGGACAAGTTTTCAAGTTCTCCGGGTTTGTTTCGGATGAGGGCACATTGGGTCAGGCCGGGCATACGGACGACCATTATGCGATCATCACCTATTGGCGATCATTCGGCGACCATGAGAAAT
>DASSBQ010000355.1:0-2456 GCA_035698625.1 Nitrospiraceae bacterium | reverse complement strand
CTGTGGGCTCGATCGGAGCGCTGCCTAGACGGCACGGCAATCAGTCATGCCGCGTTATGTAATAGTAAGAGGAGAGCGGCCGGCGGCATGGCGTGGATCAAGACCGGGAACCTCATATCGTTTCCGTACCGCCGTAACGGGCTCTTCGATGACACTCCAGAAGTCCCAATCCCGCGCGAACAGATCGGTCTTCATGTCGCTGCCTCGCACCCAGGCGATCCAAAACTTCTCCGCGTCCAATTGATTGCGCGCGGATTTGGCGAAGGCGTTGATCTCGATTCCCAGGTGCCAACTGAAGAGGACCGGCAGGATATGACCCTCCATCGGTTGCTTGGGATGCATCCCGGCCGTGAACGTCGAGACGAGGATCTCGCCTTCCGGAGAGGTATCATACCCGCTCAGCACGTGCGTCGAATCATGCGGGGTGGCGAATCTGCCGTTCACGCCCTGTTCCTGACCGGGAAAGGCATAGTCGTTCTGTCTGTAGATGTTCCAAAAGGCCCGCCCGAACGTGCCGGAAGGCAATGCTCCCAACGCGTGATAGCGGGCCGCGAGGCCGGGATCCGCGTTCCGGCGATACGGAAGCAGCACCTCCATGATGTCCGAACCATCCCACGGCTCATCCCAGAGGCTCTTGATATTCTGCCTCGTCATGTCTTCCAAGACCCAATCGAGATCGCTGCACGCTTCGGCGAGTTGCGTCACATAGTCTTCATGGATCTCGAGCGCCTCGGCGTACCGCAAGAACAAGTCGATCTTCGCTTCGTCCAATCGGCCGTCCACCAAGGGCATGACAGCTAGAAATCGGCAGGCTGCCTCGCGCTGTTCTTGCGTACTCAATTTGCCGGAGAGTTCTGCCGGGATAACCGCGGGCAACGTCTCAGGACGGGTGTCCTCATTCAAACGAAACACGTATCGACCGGCGGCCGCTAACCCGCGGGCGCACGCGTCGGACAACGTGCGGCGCTCATCCCCTATCGCGACCAGGCGCATCGCCCCAAGAATGGCCGTGGCTTCCGCAACGCCCGCCTGAATCAACACCGTCTCTCCATCCGCTCGTTGCGCTTCCCTCGCCGCTAATCTATAGTTCACGGCGCCGAGAGCGTCCGAACTATAGCGCCCCGCCGAGGGGATGTAAATGAACATGGCATAGAGGGAAACGGACGAAAGGGCTGATTGCATGTCGGAGCCAATCAATGCGCCTGGAATCAACGTCAAAGCCTTTGAGGGAATCGACAATGCGGAGGCCGTACAGGACTACATCCATATCCTGGACGTCTTCGATGGCCTTGCCGGCATCCAACGGCTCAAACGGACCGCCATCGAGCACTGCCGGCTCGCGCCCGGCATGGACGTGTTGGACGCCGGATGCGGAACAGGATTGGAGACCGTCAGGCTTGCCGGGCTGGTGGCTCCGTCCGGCAGGGTGGTGGGGGTCGATGCGAGCGAACGGTTTCTCGAGGAAGCACGCCGGCGCGCGGCAGGACTCGCTCTGCCCATCGACTATCGGCGAAGCGACGCGCAGCAGCTTCCGTTTCCGGACAAGACGTTTGATGTCGCTCGAGCTGAGCGGCTCTTCCCCTATCTTCCCAATCCCGAAGGAGCCCTTTCCGAACTGGTCCGCGTGACGAAGCCGGGCGGCGCCGTCGCGTTGATCGAACCGGATTTCGAGACCGTGACGATTAACGTGAGCAATCGCCGTCTGGTGCGCAAGGTGCTCCATTTCGATTGCGATCACAACACAAAGAACGGCTGGATCGGCCGGCACCTGCCGCGCCTGTTCAAGGCGCACGGGCTCGCGGATATCACGGTCGAAGCCGATGTGGTGATCTTCGAGCCGACGAGTTTCAGCGCCTATTTTCTTGAGATCGGCCGCGCGGCCCATCAGCAGCAAGTCATCTCCACCGGTGAGCTTGGCCAATGGCAGGAGGACATCAATCGGCTCTTGAGCCAAGCGGATCTCTTTTGCACAATCACGTATTTCCTGGCGGTCGGCCGCGTGGCCCGCTGATAGATCAAAAGAACCATGCAAATGACAGACGTCTTGGTTGCGGGTGCGGGACCGGTCGGGTTAACGATGGCCTGTGAATTGCGGCGCCATGGCGTGGACTGTCGCATCATCGATGCCTTGCCGGAGCCGGCGAATCAATGTAAGGCCATCGGGATTCAGCCGAGAACCTTGGAGATCTGGGAGGACATGGGCATCGCGACCGAGGCAATCAGCGCCGGTCTGTGGTTGCGCGGGATGCGCGCGTACGTCAACGGCACGCAGACGGCGAAAATAGTCTTGGATCTGGCCGATGCGCCCTATGGTTTTCTCGCCTTACCCCAATATGAAAGCGAACGCATTCTCACGGCTCATTTGAACAGGTTTGGGACCGAGGTCGAACGGAAGACCACACGTTCCAGCAGAACAAGGAAGATGTGATCGCCCACCTCAGCGCCGGCGGAGCCGA
>DASSBQ010000354.1:0-3579 GCA_035698625.1 Nitrospiraceae bacterium | reverse complement strand
CGATCGCGCGCCCAAAAGCTGCAAACATCGGCCGGCTGAGGACCGGTTGCGGAGTCGGGATCGAGGCGTTCGGATCGCCCATCGCCGCCTGAGCGATAAATCCACTTTTCAGTACCATTTCAGGCTTGATCCCGAAGAACGCCGGCTTCCAGATGACCAGATCCGCCATCTTTCCCACCTCGATCGATCCGATTTCATGGGCCATGCCGTGCGCGAGTGCCGGATTGATCGTATACTTGGCGACATACCGGCGAGCGCGAAAATTGTCGGCATGAGGATATTGCGCCTCGGTTCCTGAAGGCGACAGATGTCCTCGCTGCATTTTCATTTTGTGAGCCGTCTGCCAGGTTCGAATAATCAATTCACCGATACGCCCCATCGCCTGCGTGTCGGAGGACATCATGCTGATGGCGCCCAAGTCGTGCAGCACATCCTCTGCGGCGATCGTTTCTCGGCGGATCCGCGATTCGGCGAAAGCCACGTCCTCCGGCACTTTCTTGTTCAAATGATGGCAGACCACCAGCATATCGAGATGCTCGTCCATCGTATTGATGGTAAACGGCATGGTCGGATTCGTGGACGACGGCAGGACATTCGGCTCACCGCAGACTTTGATAATGTCCGGAGCGTGCCCGCCCCCGGCCCCCTCGGTGTGATAGGCGTGGATCGTCCGCCCTTTGAACGCCTTGATGGTATCCTCGACGAATCCCGCTTCATTCAACGTATCCGTATGCAGCGCAACCTGGACATCGTATCGCTCCGCCACGCTGAGCGCCGTATCGATCGCCGCCGGCGTGGATCCCCAGTCTTCATGAACTTTGACGCCGAGCGCCCCGGCTTCGATCTGTTCATTGAGTGCATCCGGTTTCGAGCAATTCCCCTTCCCCGTGAACCCGAGATTGATCGGGAA
Source organism: Nitrospiraceae bacterium (assembly GCA_035698625.1). GTDB lineage: Bacteria > Nitrospirota > Nitrospiria > Nitrospirales > Nitrospiraceae > DASSBQ01. Next base: position 2,669 of record DASSBQ010000354.1, on the reverse strand, counting down.
TCCTTCCGCCGCTTCGAGCATGCGATGAATGTTCCAGGGACCGGGGGTCGAGGTCACCGCGTTCGTGCCGGTAGCCGGTCCTGTTCCCCCGCCGATCATGGTTGTAATCCCTGCCGACAATGCTTCCCAGGCCTGCTGAGGGCAAATAAAATGCACGTGGCTCTCGATGGCCCCAGCCGTGACGATACAGCCTTCGGCCGAAATAGCTTCCGTGCCTGCCCCCAGTTCCATGCCCGGTGTGACACCCGGCATGAGATTCGAATTCCCGGACTTCCCGATCGCCACGATCCGCCCGTCTTTGATTCCGATATCGGCCTTCACGACCCCCCAGTAATCCAGAATGAGCGCGTTAGTGATGACCGTGTCCAGCGCCCCGCCCGCATTCGTGACGGTCGGCGACTGGCCCATGCCGTCGCGAATGACTTTGCCTCCGCCGAATACGGCTTCATCGCCGTAGGACGTGTAATCGCGTTCGACTTCAATCAACAAGTCCGTATCGGCCAGCCGGACTCGGTCTCCCACGGTGGGACCGAACAAATCGGAATACTGCTTCCTGGGGATCTTCACCTGCTCCCTCCCTTTCGGATAAATCCTGCTTCTTCCGCGCGCGTCAGAGCTTGCGCTCTGACCCGGGCATCGTCCAGGGAGCCGTCGGCCAAATTATTGATGCCGTGGACCACACGCTTGCCGGCAAAGGCGACCAAGGTCACACGCTTTTCTTCGCCCGGCTCGAACCTCGCCGCCGTGCCCGCCGGAATACAGAGTTTGAAGCCGAACGCCTGCTCGCGGTCGAACTGCAGGCCCCGGTTGACTTCGAAGAAATGGCAATGCGATCCGACTTGGATCGGCCGATCGGCAGTGTTCACGACCGTCACTTGCTTCGTCTCTCGGCCGGCAAAGGCTTCGACATCTCCTGAGGCGAACAGGATTTCTCCGGGAATGACCGGCTTGGCTAGCTCGGCGCGAATAATCACCGCCACAGACCGTTCCCTGGCCGGTGTTTTACTCTTGCGCTTTGTCGCCGCAACCCGTTTCCGCCTCGTTGCCATATCGGTCACCTCCGGCCAGAATACGTCCACCTGCCAAGCAGTGAGATGCCTTATCGAATCGGATTGTGAACGGTCACCAATTTCGTGCCGTCTGGAAACGTGCCTTCAACCTGGAACTCGTGGATCATTTCGGGGACGCCGGGCATGACATCTTTGCGGGAGAGTAACGTCGTCCCATAGGTCATGAGATCGGCGACGGATCGTCCGTCGCGGATCCCCTCCAAAATGGCGGCGGTGAGGTAGGCGATCGATTCCGGGTGGTTGAGCTTGAGGCCCCGCGCTTTGCGCTCCTTGGCCAATTGCGCGGCGACATAGATAAGGAGCTTCTCTTGCTCCCTCGGGGTCAGATGCACGGGCCTCGCCTCCTGGTGAATCGATCGAGCCCTGAATGCCTGTTGCAAGGGGCTGAATGTTAGTCTACGATCCGGCCACTGTCAAGGCGCTCCAACGTGGATGCACGTAGGAAACTGTGAGGAGGAGCAAGAGGAGAACCGTATGGCCGGCGATGTGGCTTGGAAGAATCGGCTCCAAGATCATCCAACGTTCGGCCTGGTCGATTGGCTCTTGCGCGGCATCGGGCAAGTGGTGTTTCAGAACAATCCGATCTCAGGGGCCGTGATTCTCGGAGCGATTTTTTACAATTCCTGGGTCTACGGCATGGTCTGCTTGTTTGGAACCCTGGTCAGTACGCTGACAGCGGTCCTATTCAAAGCAGATAAAGGGATGATCAAGGATGGACTGTTCGGATTCAACGGCGCACTGATTGCCATTGCATTGGTGGCCTATACCAGCCCGAATTTCACAACCGGCAATATGCCCAATGGCCACCTCTGGCTCTACATCGTGCTCTGCGCGGCGTTCACCACGGTCATCATGCCGGCATTCGGCGCGCTACTTGGCCCCCACAAGGTCCCCGGCCTCACCATGCCGTTTGTATTGGCAGGCTGGTTCTTCCTGGGCGCGTTGCTCCAGTTTACGACGATTGATGTTTCAAACGCGCTCAAGCCGACCTCGCCATCGGACTTCACCGGTCCAAGACCCGACTACACCTGGATCACCTGGTTCCACGGCATCACCATGGGTATCGCAGAGATTTTTTTTCAGGACAATTGGGTGACCGGAATTCTCATCCTTATCGGCATTGCGATCAACACGCGCATCGGCGCGCTCATGGCGCTGATGGGATCCACGTTGGCGGTCACCGCTGCGGTCTTCTACGGAGCTCACGACGAGGCGATCCGGGACGGCTTGTTCGGGTACAACGCCGCGCTGACCGCGATGGCCCTTGGCGGCACCTTTTTCGTGCTGACTCTTCCCGGTTTCATCTACACGGTGATTGGCGTACTGGTCACTGCACGGGTGTGGGCTTCGCTCGGCATCTTTCTGGAGCCGGCGGGAATGCCGGTCCTGACCTCCGCCTTTGTATTCGTCACCTGGTTGATGCTCTTGGCAAAGATCGGCTTCCCTGCGTTTATCTCCGTCGCACCCGCCGAAGCATCGACGCCGGAGGAGAATCTCCGTCGGTATCAGGCTGGTCAGAACAAATAGATCGCTTCCAGCGACAGCGTCGGTTGATAACTGGTGGCGCGCGAGCCGATTTGAAACACATTCTGGTTGGAT
>DASSBQ010000353.1:0-6081 GCA_035698625.1 Nitrospiraceae bacterium | reverse complement strand
CCGCTGGCCTCAGGCTATGCCAACAGGTATTTCGGACTGCTTGAAGGCCTGCAGAATCTTTTCAATCGGCCGGTGGATCTGGTTGTGGACTCTGCCATCAGGAATCCCTACTTCCGCGAAGCGGTCGATCGGAACAAGGCGCTGCTGTATGCGGCTTGAGGCTCGGAAGTACGGGTACGCAGAAATAGACGACCGACTTGTCTGGGATATCGTGGAGAACAAGCTACCGGTGCTGCGGCGCGAAGTCGACGAACTGCTGGCGAACGATTGACCCCGCGGAACAGCGGGTCGCCCGGAACAAGCCGTTACGACAGAAGCAGGTGAGCGAAATCAGTGCGCGAGATTTGCGTGATTGAGCTGTGCACGGTCCTGCATCGTACTGCAAACTGAACAACGGACGCCCCGGTAACTGGTTGAAAACATGGCCACGAGGCTTTCACCCGAAAGCTGAAAATCCGCGTGTCGGTGGTTCGATTCCGCCCCTGGCCACCAATCTTGACGCGTCCGTACCGGATACATCAGTTACGCCTTATTCGGGCGGCGGGTGCGAGGAGAGTTGTAGCATGGTTTGTGCAGCGGCGATATTCGGCGGCTGCTCTGGGTTGAGCACGATGAGCCGAATTGGAGTCCAGTGGCGAGCTGCCCGAGGTAATCGATTATGCGATTGAAAAAGTCGAATCCGTTTTGACGGAGAGAAGTTTTTCCGCCTATTACATCGGCAAATGCCTGTTTCCTCGAGGTGTTCATACGAGTACGATCAAGATGAGAGCGCCCAATCAGTGAAACCGACCTTGCGCAGTAGCTGCGCGCTCAGTGAGCGAGCCGCGGCACTGCGATTTATGTCTCTTGGACTCACCGAATCAGTTTTGGCTTAGGTATTCCCGGTACCCAGAAAAAAATAACCTCAGCGTGAGTTAAGTCATGTCGTCTACGGAAGCAACGCATAACAATGCAAGAGTGACGGCCAGGAATTTTCCTGAGCTGTTTTTTGCAATGGTTCGTGCCATCGGAACCGATTCTCAACCCGTGATTTCTGAGATTTCTTCACTGCTAAAAGACGCTCAGTATAGCGTAACCAGAGTTCGGCTAAGTGAGCGCTTCAAAGACGTCAGATTTCTAGCATCTACGCTGAAGGATACACCAGAGAAAGAAAGGTACAGAACTTACATGAATGCCGGCGACCTTCTTAGAAGCGCTACGCAGAGGGCTGACGCAGCGGCGGTGCTCGGCGTCATGGAAGTAAGAGAAGCGCGTCAAATACTATTTAATAATGGCGTGCAGAAGCGTGGTCGCGCTTATATCCTTAAATCCCTAATGCACCCGAGTGAGCTCGAGACACTTCGGCGACTCTACGGCACCCAACTCTTCGTTATCTCTGTGTTCGCGCCTCGAGATGTTCGTGTTAAGCGTTTGGCGAAAAAGATCGCGGACTCGCAGGGTGAAGCAGCGGAAAGATGGTTACCCGTCGCGGAAGAACTCGTCAATCGTGACCTTGGCATTCCAAAAAGAGGTGACGATGTCGCCCAGACAGTGCCGCCTAAGTATGTGATTGATGTTCAAAAGACCTTCCAGAAGGCAGATCTCTTCATTAGTGCAACGGCCCCGGATGAATCGACGGACGCAGTAAGGCGATTTGTCGAGCTAATTTTCGGGCACCCGTTTCATACGCCAACGCGTGAGGAGTTCGGGATGTGTTTCGCTTATAGTGCGGCCATGCGCTCGTCGTCATTGGGCAGAGGAGTGGGCGCCGCCATTCTGACGACCGCTGGTGATGTCGTATCCGTTGGCTCAAATGAAGTTCCGCGCTTTGGTGGTGGCCAATATTGGCCGGGAGATCGTCCGGACGGACGGACGTTCGCGATCGGTTACGATTCAAGCGATCGAATTCGCCGCCAAATGTTCGCAGACCTAATAAGGCGCTTGCATGTTGATCGCGTGTGGGCGGAAGGGCACGGACAGCAAGAAGATATCGATGCTCTAAATCGCGTGTTAGACAACCTTGACCTTGATTCAACGGTGACATCGATTCTGTCATCCGATACCATCGGCAAAGCTAGTGTCTTGGACGTTATTGAATATGGTAGAGAAGTTCACGCCGAGATGGCTGCTCTCACAGACGCCGCCAAACGTGGGGTGTCAGTACGCGGTTGCGTCCTTTATTGCACAACATTTCCATGTCATGAATGTGCCCGGCTGATCGTAAGCTCCGGTATCGCTAAGGTCGTATACATAGAACCGTATCCGAAGAGCCGGGTGGCTGAATTATACGAGGACTCGATAGGATTGGCTGACCGGCGAACGGAACTAGGTGATCGTGTGAGGTTTGAACCATTTGTCGGAATCTCGCCACGGCGATATTTTGATCTTTTTTCCTGGGTTCCACGTAAGGCGGCGGATGTCGATGGTGGAACTCAGGATTACAGTGGTGAAGTCGCTAGCTGGTCAATCGGTGACGCGACATTGCGAGATACTGTTGCTGATGTCGAATCATTGCTTTCAGGAGCTCGAACTCAAGCGATCGAATGTGGAGAATCCCAAAACGTTGAGGCGTTCCAAAGCAGGCTTGCAGAAACCGAAGAAGCGTTGACTAGAGAGGAGGAAGCCTCTTCTAAACAACGATAGCTGAATCCAGATTTATTGAACCGACTTGAAGTTAGGAGGTACTTATGAGCAACGATAAAGGAAAGCTGTCCACGTCCGACTCGATGACGGAGAGTGATAGCGCGGGATTTGTTCGTTCTATCAGCGAACAAAACAATACGGCTGACTTAAAAAGACAGGAGTTTTCGTGGTACCGCGGCAAGGTGGATGAAACCGTTGTTCGTGAGATTGTCCGTCTGAAGCGGGAACATAAGCTTTGACTTCGTGGAGCGGCATAGCATCTGTTGACGCGTTTAAGGAACTCGAACAATACAAAGCGCCGCACTTCTGAATATCTACCGCCTTTTCAATCTTGCGGCCGAAGTTAGTATGCCCCAATGACCAGATCGTTGAGCTTTCTCGTAATGCGCGGTGCCGGGAAGCCACTACCCGCTCCGTCGCCCGGCGACATGCCTCTCTCGTGCCGAAGAGAAACTGTCCGGTAAAGCAAAATAGCTTTCCATCGAAGTCAACGCGATCTATGGCTTGATGGGAAGATTAGAGGAGACTCTAGATGTTGCGCCGGTGACTTGGGAAGAGCCACCAATGAGTGATTCGAGGGTGTCTACCAAGTGAGAAACGTTCGGCTTCGTCGATCACACCGTCGGCAAGTGTTGTCCGGATTCGTTCATAAAGAACTTCTCCGGGCCATGTGTTCGCAATGTTGTCATGTTCTGTGAGCCAGTTATCCAGAAACAGAATCTCATCGTCACTCAGTACCCCGTCTGCGAGGATCCCACTACACGGACCAAGTAGCGTTTCACATGAGCGTTTCAATAGGCGAGCTTCCGTCGCTGCCTGAATTGCAAAGAAGTTAGACATAGTTGCATCTCGGGTAGTTATCTGGATTTATTTCCATTTATACGCTGATGGTCGTATAAATTGCTATAAACCCAGACCGGCCAAGCCATTGGACAAGATCCGAAACCCTTTCTCACCCGGAGCGGGATCGCCGCCACCCGAGCTAGCTGGCCGAGAGAACATTCTGGAGCAGGCCCACGTGCTGCTTGGGCGCATTCGCGCGCGCCGGCCCGAAAAGAGCCTCTTGCTGACAGGGCTCCGGGGCGTTGGCAAGACGGTCCTGCTCAATGAGATCGAGCGCATGGCTCAGGCCGAGAGTTACCGCACCATCCTCGTCGAGGCCCACGAAGGCAAGTCCTTGGCCGTTCTGCTGGCTCCCCATCTGCGACGCCTGCTGTTCGAGCTCGATCGTCTCGCTGGCGCCGGGAACAAGGCCCGCCGCGGCCTTGCAGTGCTGAAGAGTTTCATTGGCGCCATTCGGATCAAGGTGGGCGAGATCGATATCGCCACGAAATCTGCCAGTTGACCAAAGGCTATCCCTACTTTCTGCAGGAGTGGGGCTACCAGGCCTGGAACCACGCTGATGCTTCGCCGATCTCGCTCGAGGTGGTTCAAGAATCGACCGACACCGTCAGGCGTCGGCTGGACGAGAATTTCTTCCGTGTGCGGTTCGACAGACTCACACCGAGGGAGCGACAGTATCTACGCGCGATGGCCGAGTTAGGCAGCGGCCCTCATCGGACCAGCGATATTGCCGACACGCTGGGAGCGAAGATCACGACGCTGGGTCCCGTGCGCGCCAACCTCATTAAGAAGGGTATGGTCTACAGCCCGTCCCACGGCGAGATGGCATTTACCGTTCCGCTGTTCGACGAGTTTATGCGACGTGCGATACCGGCGTTCGACCCGAGATAAACGAACGCAGGCATCGTTACGCAGCGCCTCGCCCCACGGTGTTCATCAAGGGGAATCACGAAGACTTCGTCTGGCTGGACGAACAGCTCGAGGCCGGTCGGCGCACGGTTTTGCCGGGCCTGACGTATCTGCCGAGCGGCGACGTCATCGACATTGGCGAAGACCGCGAGCGGATCCTGGGCGAATGGCCGCGTCGGGAGCAGCTCGCTTCCTAAGCCTGACGTCCGCCATGTCATGGCATACGGGTTAGAATGCACGTCCGCAATCATTTCCAAGGCCCAGCATGAAGGCATTAGCGCGAATGTCGTTCGCGGCGGGGCTGTTGCTGCTTACGGCAGCGCAGACCTTGCGAGCGGCAGCACCCGTATACGATCCTCTGGAGACGTTTGCGCCGTTCGAGTACGCGCACCCGGTCAGCGATTATCGCGCGGCGGACGGTAGGCCCGGTGAGCACTACTGGCAGAACCGCGTCGATTACCGCATCGACGCGACGCTCGACACCGCGGAGAAGAAGCTCTCGGGCACGGCGGCCATTCGCTACCGCAACTTCAGCCCGAACTCGCTCGACCTGCTGTGGCTGCAACTCGATCAGAACCGCTACCGCGCGGATGCGCGCGCCAATTTTGCGGGGGATAGCGCTCCGCCGGCCGGGGAGCACACCGCCGGCTACCAGATCGCCTCGGTCGAATGGGCCGGCGCGGACGGCCGGTTCGAACCGGTGCCTTATCTCGTCACGGATACACGCATGCGCATCGACCTGCCCCAGCCGGTGCCGCCCGACGGCGGAGAAGCCCGCATTCGCATCGTGTACGACTACACCATCCCGGGGCAATTCGGTGGCCGCACGGACTGGTTCCATACGAAGAACGGCGACATCTACGAAATCGCTCAATGGTTCCCGCGCCTTTGCGTGTACGACGACCTGCGCGGCTGGAACACGCTGCCCTACCTCAACAACGAGTTCTACCTGGAATACGGCGACATCGATTACCGCGTGACGGTGCCTGCGAACATGGTCGTGGTCGGCTCCGGGGAACTCGTGAATCCCGAGGAGGTGCTGACGGAAACCGCGCTCGCGCGCCTGGCGCAGGCCCGCGGCAGTGATGAGACGGTGATTGTGCGCGGTGTGGACGAGGTGACCAATCCCGACAGTCTCCGGCAAGCCGGCGGCATGCTCACTTGGCATTTCCGCATGCGCAACACCCGCGACGTCGCGTTCGGTGCGTCGGCCGCCTACCTCGTGGACGCCGCGCGCATCAACCTGCCGGACAACAGGACGGCGCTTGCGATGTCGGCATATCCGGTGGAAAGCCTCGAGGAAGGCGGCTGGGAGCGCTCGACCGAGTACGTGAAAAGCACGGTCGAGTACTTCTCCGATTATCTGTACGAATACCCGTACGCAACGGCCATCGCCGAAGCGGGTATCGCCGGCGGCATGGAATATCCGGGCATCGCCTTCGACTGGTACAAATCCGACGGCAAGAACCTGTACGGGCTCACGACGCATGAAGTCGGCCACAACTGGTTTCCGATGATCGTCGGCTCGAACGAGCGCCGCGATGCGTGGATCGATGAAGGCTTCAATACGTTCGTCGACATCCTCGCGGCGGAGTCTTTCAACGACGGCGAGTTCGCGCCGAAGCGCGACGGCGAGTACGCGCCGGGCGGCGGCAATCCGGTCGAGGAAATCGTGCCGGTGCTGGTCGATCCGGAAGCGCCGCCCAT
>DASSBQ010000352.1:0-3708 GCA_035698625.1 Nitrospiraceae bacterium | reverse complement strand
TCGGCTCCCGCACGGCGATTGTCGATGACGTGCCGGGCGTGACTCGCGATCGCAACTACGCCGACACCGTCTACCGGAACCGGCAATTCCGGTTGGTTGATACCGGCGGACTCGATCCCACGGCGACCGAGGGAATGCTGGCCCTCATTCGCCGGCAATCGGAAATCGCCATCGCGGAAGCGGACGTGCTCATCCTGGTCCTGGATGGCCGTACGGGCCTGGCTCCGGCGGACGAAGAAGTGGTCCGGACGTTGCGCGGAACGGCCAAGCCGGTACTCTACGCCATCAATAAGATTGATACACCGAAGGTCGAATCGCTGATCGCGGATTTTTATCGGCTCGGCCAAGAGGAATTGTATCCCATTTCCGCGGAACACGGGCTCGGCGTGGCGGAACTGCTGGATGCCTTGTTTGTGTTTTTACCCGACATGCCGGAAGAAGAAAGCCCCGCCGCCATGCCTCGGATTGCAATCGTCGGCCGCCCGAACGTCGGCAAATCGACCATGATCAATACGGTGCTGGGACAAGAGCGGGTCGTGGTCAGCAATGTGCCGGGCACCACACGCGACAGCGTGGATTCGATTGCCACGTATCAGGAGCGCCGCTACCTTTTTACCGACACGGCCGGCATCCGCCGGCGCGGCCGTGTCGAGCGCGGCATTGAAGGCCACAGCGTGGCGCGCGCCCTGCGGGCCATCGGACGTTCCGACGTCGGCGTTCTTTTGCTGGATGCCGAGGAGGGCGTCACCGAACAGGACACCAAAATTGCCGGACTCATTCTTCGACAGGGCCGCGCCTGTATCCTGGTGGTCAATAAATGGGATCTCAAAGAAGGCGATATCGAAGCCAGGGAAGCCTATAAGCGGACGCTGCGCCGCAAATTTCCGTTCCTGACGTGGGCCCCCGTTCTCTTCACTTCGGCGCTCAAACCGGATTGCCTGCGCGGCCTCTACACCCTGATCGATCAGGTCGTCGCATCGTTTAATAAACGCATCCCGACCGGCACGTTGAATAATCTATTCCAAGCCATCCTGACGGACCATCCGCTCCCCGCGCGGAAGGGCAAACCCGGCAAGGCTGCGAAATCAGCATTCATCACGCAAGTCGCCACGAGACCGCCGGTCTTTGTTCTCTTCGTGGGACATCCGGAAGATATGACTGCCGCGTATCTCCGCTATTTAGAAAATCGGCTCCGAGAGGAGTATCGATTTTCCGGCACGCCGATCCGCCTCCTCGCCCGCCGCAAATAATTACATCTCGCCGTCCGAACAGATACGCTTTTGACACAGCTGGATACATTTTAGATACAGCTCTGTTTTTTTTCGGCGAACCCACTCGCCAGAATCAGCGGTTTTTTCAATGTTCTGATGGCGACTCTTCCTGGCGCATATTTTGCTTTTTTATTGTTGATGATCGACCGACCGCTGTCGCGTTGACACCCCGCAAGGTTTTTCTCGAGAGGAGCCACCCGCATGTTGAGAGCCTATCAACGCCCAGACCTCCCTGCCGCGCAAGCCGTACGGGAAGATTCCGGCATTATCGTTTTATCCATGAGACGACGTATATTGCACGCCAATCAAACGGCCTTCGACCTTGTCCGCCGCTTGTCGATGGGTTCGTCGTCCATGTTCAACGGCATGGCGGCCCTTCAGTTGCCGCCGTCCTTGTTGGAATTTGTCGAACGAGTTGTGATTCAGCTTGAAAAGCGGATCGCGGCGGAAGAATGGACCCAATTTGAAATCAAGCACACTCTGCGCATCGCCGGCCAGAATCTTCTTCTCCGTGGGTTCGGCCTGCCGGACAAGGCTCGGCGGCAGCAATCGCGCATTCTCGTCACCATACACCCGATCGACTGCGCGTTCGCGGCATGAATTCTGCCCCATCTGTCGACGCTCATGAGTCCGGCTCGTGCGCACTTTGCCTTTCGCTTGACTCACCGTCATGATCATGTTATTCGCAACAGAGTGCATGGATTCCTGCCGCGGCGTTTGCCTCAGATGACCGAAGTGTTTGTTCCATCGCACACCGTGTTACATCTGCATTGATCATGACCGAGCGACTTCATTGCCGAGCAAATCGTGTTGCCTCCAGGCGCGCGGGCTTCTTGGCCGCGGCGTTCGCCGCGGGACTCATGTACTGTCCCGTCGGGTACGCTCAGACGGCCCCGTCCGCCGAAGATGTTCCCGCGCCGGCCGAGACCGCCAATATTCCTGACGACGGTCCGGCACCTTCGGGTGAGGCGGCGACAGAAGAGCCGGAGTCGATCGATGAATCTCTTTCGCCGTCCATACACGTCACGGGCTCCGTTTGGCGATCGAAGCCCGGCATCGTGTTTCTGCAAACGCCGATCGGGCTGCTCTCACTGAGTTCCAAGACCGCTCTCCGTGATGTGAAAAGTTCATACAAAATCACCCTGTCTGTGAACGGATCCAGCACGGCGGTAGATATCCGGGACCGCGGCACCGGATCGCTGGTGCACCGATACCTGTCGGGCGCCCCGCGCTTCGGATCCGAGGAAAAAAAGAACCTGCTCCTGTGGACCCCGGAAGGAGACCAATTCTTTGCTGTGGGCGCGCATGGCCCGAAGATACCGCGCGATTCTGACAAGCCCATCACGGTAGAAGTGAATGAAGCCGGCGCGATTAAGGGCGTGCACGATCTGCAATTTGATGTGCAGGTGAGTCAGGCGCCTAAGACCGACTCGCAAACGCGAGTGCGCCTTCACGGGACCGTATCCAAACTGAAATCAGCGTTTGTCTTTCTGAAAACCCCTTTGGGCGTCGTCACCGTCAGTGCAAAAACCGGGGTGCGCAATGCCAAGATCGGTCAGGACATGACGGTGTGGATACACGGCGATCACGTTGCGATCGATCTGTATCAGGAAAATTCTACAGCTCCGCTCCGGCGATTCTTGAGCGGACGCCTCGTCTACGCCACCCCGGACAAGTCCTCCGTCCTGTTGTGGACTCCCGAAGGCGACAAGGCGTTCCGCGCCGACCATCGCGGGAAAAGCTCCCTCGCCTCCGTGAAGGAAGGCGCGCCGATTACCGTCGAACTCGACCAGCAAGGTGAGGTCGTGGAAATTCGGCGCCTCAACTGACCTCTATCCCCGCTCATTGCGGCCTTTCGTTGCTTGACAGCACTCCGGGACCCTCGTAGACTCCGCTCACTCGCATGACTACCCGCCGATCTGGACACCAGCCTCGCGTGTCCTCTTCACAATCGCCCGCTTCTTCCTCTGCAGCCGAACCGGACTTCGATCGGATTTATCGGGACTACGTGGATCTGATCTATCGCTTTGCTCACCGACTCTGCGGAGAAAGCGAGGCGGCGCGGGATATCGTCCAAGAGACCTTTTTGAACGCCTATCGCGGGTTCAAGGATTTTCGAGGCGAGTCCCAGCTGTCCACATGGCTCTACACGATTGCCTCGCACGCTTGCATGCGGATGCGCCGCAAGCGAAAAGGGGAACCCGACCGGGAGTTGTCGCTGGAAGAATTCATTCCGACCTCCGAAGGTGAGTTTCGCCTGCAGATTCCGGTCGAGGGTCTCAGTCCGGAGCAGGCCCTGCAGAACAAGGAATTGCGCCGTATTCTTGATCACGCGATCGGGCAATTGCCGCCCAAATATCGAATGGTCCTGGTGCTTCGAGACATGGAAGGTTTGAGAGCGAAAGAGGTCGTAGATATCATGAAACTGAATGAACTG
>DASSBQ010000351.1:0-5210 GCA_035698625.1 Nitrospiraceae bacterium | reverse complement strand
GGACTCTTACGGATATCCGAAACCTTCTCAATGCGGGAGCGGATAAGGTAAGCATCAATACCGCTGCGGTGCAGCAGCCCGACTTTGTAAAGGAGGCGGCCGAGCGTTTCGGCACCCAGTGCATCGTCGTCGCATTGGATGCCAAGCGATCCCTGCATGTTGAGGGAAACACAGGGGGGCCTGGGAGCAGGAAATGGGAGATTTTTACACATGGAGGCCGGAAGCCGACAGGACTGTGCGCGGTGGAGTGGGCAGAGCGAATGGCGGCCTATGGCGCCGGAGAGATCTTGTTGACCAGCATGGATCAAGACGGAACTCAGGCCGGATACGATCTCGATCTTACGGCCGCTGTGGCCGGAGCCCTCGCCATCCCGGTCATCGCGTCGGGCGGCGCCGGGACTCTCGATCATTTGTATGAGGGATTGACCCAGGGTCGCGCCGATGCGGTGCTTGTCGCGTCTCTGTTCCATTATCGGGCATTTACGATTCGCCAGGCCAAGGAACATCTGCATGGACGCGGGGTGCCGGTTCGCAGAATACCGGACGAGGTTTCGCATGCCGGGTGAGAATGAGTCTTTCGTCTTCGACGCTAGCGGATTGCTGCCTGCCGTGATCCAAGACTGGCGTGATGCCACCGTGTTAATGGTGGGCTACATGAATCAGCAGGCGATCACCCAAACACTTTCTACCAAGTTCGTCCATTTCTGGAGCCGGTCGCGCCGTAAGCTCTGGAAAAAGGGGGAAACGTCCGGACACGTGTTGATTGTGAAGGACCTCTTCGTGGACTGCGATTGCGATACCATACTCGTGAAGGCAGAGCCGGTCGGTCCTACCTGCCATACCGGAATGCGGACGTGTTTTTTTGCCCGTCTGGATGAGAATGGAAAGGCAATCCGGAATAGTTCACAGAATGCAGCAGGCGGCATTCTTGAACGGATTTATCAGACTATTCTCGATCGAAAGGCTGTTCCGAAGCCGGGGTCGTATGTTTCCACGTTATTGGAAGGGGGAGCCGATCGTATTCTCAAAAAAGTGGCGGAAGAGGCCGGGGAAGTCATGCTTGCGTCGAAAAACAACGACCCTGCGGAAATAATCTATGAGACCGCCGATCTGTTGTTTCATGTCTTGCTGGTGCTGGGATATCACAACATCACGATCCATGATGTGTGGGCGGAACTGGCCGGCCGATATGGCAAGTCGGGATCGCATTCCGGGCCTATGAAGGGAGAATAACGTGAGTGGCTGCCTGTTTTGCCGGATCGCCGAAGGGACTATTCCCGCCGATATTTTGTTTCAGGACGAGCAGGCATTGGCATTTCGCGATATTAATCCTCAGGCACCTGTGCATGTCTTGGTCATACCGAAGCGCCATGTCCCGTCTTTACAGGATTCTACGGGTGCAGATCGGGAGCTCTTGTCGCACCTTTTACTGCTCTGCAAGGAAATGGCGCATCGGCACGGTCTTTCGGGTGCCGGATACAGAGTCGTGACGAATGTCGGCCGGGACGCCGGACAGACGGTCTTCCATATGCATCTCCATGTGTTGGGCGGCCGCCCCATGAGTTGGCCACCGGGATAATGCAGGAGGGGCCCGAGTGGTTTGACATCATGATCACCCGTTTGTTAGCCTGTACGGTCGCTTTATTATTGAGTTCAACAGGTTCCGATCTCTAGGCGAGCGCTGGTGCGTCCGAACAACGCGACTGGAGCCAGGGGCACAATGGGCCGTGGCCTGATTGCTGATGAGCTGATCAACCAGATTAGAGACCGGGTGGATATCGCGGAGGTGATCGGCCAACATGTCAGTCTCACAAGGGCCGGCCAAAACTTGAAAGGTCTCTGTCCCTTTCATCAAGAAAAAACCGCTTCATTCAACGTCAGCCCATCCCGTCAGATTTTCCATTGCTTCGGTTGTGGCGCCGGTGGAGACGTCTTCTCGTTTCTCACTAAGATTACCGGTGCTTCCTTTCCGGAGATCGTCCGGGAGCTTGGTCGTCGAGCCGGGATTGATGTTCCAGACGCTCATGACGGTGGTTCCGGCGGCCACATGGCGCAGTCGGCCCGCCTCGAGCATGTCAATGCAGCCGCCTCTGCCTGGTATCGAATGAATTTGGCTGATCCAGTGATCGGGAAGCAGGCTCGAGCCTATTTGATGGAACGAGGCGTCAATCCTGAGATGATCAAACAGTTCGGATTGGGGTTCGCGCCGAATGAAGGGCTGGTCAAGGCGCTTGGGAAGCAAGGGTATTCGGTTGCGGAGCTGTCTCTTGCCGGGCTGATCGGTATCAGTGGACATGCTGCGCAACCGGGCATGGCCAAAGGATCGTACGATCGTTTTCGCAGGCGGGTCACATTTCCAATCGTTGACCTTCGCAAACGCGTTGTCGGATTCGGCGCGCGATCGCTTGGAACCGACACGCCAAAGTATCTCAACTCTCCGGAAACGCCGCTGTTCAAGAAGGGACAGACGCTCTTTGCCTTGGATCTCGCCAGGGAGACGACGGCTCAAACCGGTACGTGTATCATCGTCGAGGGCTATTTTGATGCTGTGGCCTTGCATCAGGCCGGCATCCGCAATGTCGTGGCCACCTTGGGCACTGCGTTGACGGCCGACCATCTTCAGGTCATTCGTCGGTTCGCTACGAATGTGGTGCTGTTGTTCGATCCCGATGCGGCCGGCGTCAGGGCGGCGCTGCGCAGTCTCGATCTCTTTGTCAACAGCGGACTCAGCGTCACCGTCGTATCCTTGCCGAACGGGGACGATCCCGATACCTTCGTTCGACGCCATGGAGCGGAAGGATTTCTTCGTTTGCAGGAGAAAGCGCCGAGCTTGCTGGATTTTGCAGTGGAACAGAGCGCGCGGACTGCCGAGGGCGGATCGCTGGAAGACCGAATCCGCGCGGTCGATGAAATTCTGCGCACCATCCAAAAGGGCGACCATCCTATCGAACGCGAAGAGCGTATTCGCCTGGTCGCGGATCGCTTAGGGATGAATCAACAACGTCTGATTGAACGATACCAGGCGGTCGCGGTTCGGAAACCGCACACACGCGACGCGAGCGCAGCGGCAGCCGCGCCCAAGATCAAACAGCATCCCGAAGAGAGAGAACTCGTGCATTTATCGCTGCAGGGCCGGTTATCGGCATCCGACATCGCACGTCTAGCACCGAAACTATTTGTCGTGCCGCTGTATCGCTGCGCGATCGAGATCGTCTTGAAGCATCGCCAACCCGACGGACGAATATCGACCCGCCAGGCACTCGACGCCATGCTGGGGGACCCTGATTGCGCAGCCGTGGCGACCGAACTGTCGCTGTTGGAGCAGCACTACGACGATGTCGATTCACATGCCAAAGAATGTCTCGATAAGCTCGAACGAAAACGACGAGAGATGGATTTGCAAGATCTCATTGTCGAGTTAAAAGCGGCAGAGTGTGAAAACCGGGATGATGAAGTGCGCCGTTTGAACCTACGGATCAACGAACTGCGAATGCGGAAAGCCGGTATGCCGTTGCCGGCTTCGACTCCGCAGTGAAGGAGCGATTATGCCGAAACAAGAACTGCTCGGTGAGGTCAAGAAGCTTATCAGCCTGGGCAAGGAAAAGGGGTTTCTGACCTACGACGACTTGAACAGCACCTTGCCTGCCGATGTCGTCTCGTCGGAGCAATTCAGCAGCATCATGACGATGTTCGGGGAAATGGATATCGAGATCGTCGAATCGGCCGATGCCGAACGGGCGCAGAAGCCCGCGGAATCCGAGGACGCACTCGAGGATAGCGAGGATGGTGACGGCATCGAAGAAAACGAAAAGGAAATCGATCTGACCCCCGGTGCGTTGAGCCGCACTGATGATCCGGTCCGGCTGTATTTGAAGGAGATGGGGAGCGTGGCCCTGCTGAGCCGGGAGGGCGAGATCGAAATTGCCAAGCGCATCGAAGAGGGCAAGAAGGATATCGCCACCGTTGTTTACGGATTGCCCATGACTCTGGAGTTCGTCCTGACGCTGAGGGATCAACTGAAGAACGGTAAGATCGATGTGCGGGAAATCGTGCCGGTAATCGAAACCGAAGAGGATTTCGAAGAAGAGGTGGTTGAGCGCGACTTCGAGGAGTTGCGGATGAAGACGCTGGACGCGCTGAATGCGGTCCGCAAGGTTTCGACCATGCTTAAGACCCTCTACGAAAAAGTCCGCCATGTCGGCCATGATCCCGCCGATCAGAAAAAGTTGAAGAAGCAAATCGATGCGGTCCGCGCTCAGGTCGTCGAAAAAATGGACACCGTGAATCTCCATGCCGTGTTAAAGGACCGGATGGTGCAACGGGTCCGGGAGCTGGCCCTTCAATTCCGGACAGCGGAGCGCGAAGCATCAAGTTGCCAGCGTCGATTGGGAATCAGCGGTGAAGCCGGAGCCGAACTACTGAAGCAATTGTGTAGAGCCAGAAAGGATTTCTTGACGGTCAAGCGGAAAACCGGTCTGTCTGAAGAATCCCTGCTTGATATCAAGAAGAGCTACCTGACAGCGAAAGGCAGAATCCGGGAGTTGGAAACGACCGAAGCCTTGGTCACCGCGGAAGAAATCAAAGATGCCGTGCGGCATCTCGATGTCGCGGAGGAGCGGGTCAAACGGGGCAAGGCTGAGCTGGTTGAAGCGAATTTGCGGTTGGTTGTCAGCATTGCCAAGAAGTACACCAACCGCGGCCTACAATTTCTCGATTTGATTCAGGAAGGCAACATAGGCCTCATGAAGGCGGTGGATAAATTCGAGTACAAGCGCGGCTACAAGTTCAGCACATATGCCACCTGGTGGATCCGGCAGGCCATTACCCGCGCAATCGCGGATCAGGCCAGAACGATCCGGATACCGGTCCACATGATTGAGACGATCAACAAATTAATCCGGACCTCGCGCCATCTAGTGCAAAAACTCGGCCGAGAACCAACGCCGGAGGAGATTGCCGAGCGGATGGATCTTCCGCTCGATAAGGTGCGAAAGATCCTAAAGATCGCGCGGGAACCAATCTCATTGGAGACTCCGATCGGCGAGGAGGAAGACAGTCATCTGGGCGATTTTATCGAAGACAAGAAAGCCGTCTCACCGCTCGAAGCGGCGATCCGGTATGATCTTCAGCGCCAAATCAACGGCGCGCTGGAGACGCTGACTCCCCGCGAAGAAAAGGTATTGCGGAAACGTTTTGGGATCGGGGAAGCT
>DASSBQ010000350.1:0-9087 GCA_035698625.1 Nitrospiraceae bacterium | reverse complement strand
CGGAGTAGAAGTGGAGCGACCCATAGTCAAATAACCCACGGTTCAACATCGCGGATGATAGAGAGAAGAGTGCGAAGTGTCAATTCAATGCCGCGGCCGGGACCATAGAAGACGAGAAAGACGCATCTCCCGAGTCAGGCTCAAACGAGAAATCAGAGCGGGAAGAGACGCGAAAAACACGAGGAACAAACGTTGGCGTTGGCAGGGCCCTTACTTGCCTTTGTGCATCAGACCATCCACAATTTCGCCGGCGACTGCGCGACGTCGTTCGCCTCGCTCTCACTGGGAGCAGGACATTAATCTGCCAGCACCAGCGAGGTCAACTTGGCAATGAAATCCGTCCGTCCTTTGTCCGGTTTAATGACGAGCTTCACGTGTGTCACTTTGAACTCCTCCATAACCCAGTCCTCACACTCCCAAGTAGCGCCGTCCGGACTAAACGTGAATTCTTGTCGGCGCAGTTCCCGATAGGTCTTTCCGCCATCGCTCGACACGCATAGTTGTACCTCTTGAGTGCGGGCGGCGTCACGCTCCTCGACTTCAAGGGTGACCCGCCGAATTGTCTGGGGGTGATGAAACGCAATGATGAGTGTTTGGTCTCCGGACAGTGCGGCCATCCATTGCCTGGCTCCCGGACCTCGGTCGTCATCGAAGACGTGAGCAATCGCATGGCCGTTGGCCTCTGAAGAAACCACCACGGTCGCGGCGGACAGAATAGGAATTTCTCGCTCGGGATACGCGTCGGAAGAGTCGTGCAACCAGGTCCGCATTATTTGGGACAGCAGAAGGTGTATTGCCGTACTCCGAGTATGTAGCGGCCACCTCAAGCTTAATCAAGATCCCTCTCCACCCAAGCCATCGATACTTCATTGGCAAGCTCATACCGAAAAGAAGAAGTCTTCTGTGGACTCGCCCAAGATCTGAATGAGTCCGACGCCCACCAAGTCAGTTATCCCCCGACCGACGGATCAGGGGGTTTTCTTGATTTCGATTGGCCATACAGGACCGCACCGCTTCATAGAGACCCTCGACGACACTGGCCTTGCTTACGAAATGAACGGCGCCGGCCGCTTTTATGGCTTCAACGGTATGGGGCTCATCATTGACCGAGAGTCCTATCACTTGAACCCCAGGGCATGTCTGAGTGATCTGCCATGTCGCCTCGATTCCGTTCATGCTCGGCATATTCATATCCATGAGGACCACGTCCGGCTTGGATTGCAGACACTGGTTGAGAGCCTCTTGCCCTGAGGCGGCTTCCCCCACCACCTGAACATCCAGATATTGGGCAAGCAAACTGAGTATGCCTTGACGAACCAGCGCATGGTCGTCCACGATGAGAATCCGAATAGTCTGTCGTGGACGGAAGGCATCGGTCGGGAGAAGCGGCGTGCCGGTGACGCTCTGTCGGAGCAACCGGACAGGCATGGCTGCTCCGAACGGGACGACCATCGTAACAATCGTACCCCGGCCCACAACGCTGTCGATCGTCATCTCTCCTCCCATGGCATCCAGGCGTTGGCGTACGCTGGCGAGCCCGAACTTTCCCGAGATATGGCAATCGGATGTGGCGGCGTCAAACCCCTTTCCGTTATCTTCCACGGCAATGGTGACAGAGTCATCGCTTTTCGCAATCGAGATGGAGGCATGGTTCACGTCTGCATGCTTGAGCACATTGAATAAGAGTTCGCGCACAATCTGATGGATGAGGACGGTCTGATCCTCCGTCATCCGTAAAGCCCGATCCTGACAGACCACGTGTACTCGTAGACCGTGTCGCTCCATTTCAGCCGCTAGTTGATCAAGTACACCGGCGAATGAAGAGTGATTCAAGGCCGTAGGGCTCAGGTCGGACAGCAGAGTTCTTGTGTACTTGAGGCTCTGGTCGAGCAAGCCGCGCAAATCGAGCAGCGCCTCTAGGCTGTCCTCGCGCGCCCGGCCGAGCGCATGGGAAACTTTCAGATGGGCGACCACAAGGAGCTGGATGAGATAATCATGCAAATCGGTCGCCAATCGTCGGCGCTCACGCTGTTCCGTTAGGATGAGTTGAGATGAGACGTGCTGTAACTGCCGCTGATGATGGACCAGCTCCTCCGTGCGTTTGAGCACCTGCTCTTTCGAAGCTTCAAGCGTGCGGACCGCCCGGTCACGCTCTTCAAAGGCACTTTTTAAATGGGCATTCAAGGCTTCGAGCTCCGTTGGACTCCGCAACGCCATCGCTTTGGGGATCAGCGGAATGAGAAGCATACCGGTAGAAAAGGAGAGCCCGGCCGTTATTAATTTTACCCATCCCTCGGCCCAGTACGCGGGAGACCACATTGTCCACACCCCCATTACGTGTGTTGTGCCGCAGGCAAAAATGAATAGGCCGAACAGAACAAACATCCACTTGAATGGAATATCGGCTCGTTTATGCAGAAAAAAGAAAAGACTAATGGAGATGATGTAGTATGCGGAAGCTATGAACACGTCCGAACCAACATGCAGCCACAGGACCGACGATTGCCAGAGAAAACATTGCCCATGCGGCATGAATTGATCGGCTAACGCGTTCCCCGTCTCCGTCATATCGGCCTCCTCGTATATCGTCTGTGGACTCGCCTTTCATAGGTTGATGCGTACACCAAGCTGGGCGGCGCTCATTCTACACTAGGGATACAAAAGAGTCATGGTGAGAGGGCCGCTACAGTCTGGTATTTTCCTAAGGTAAACGCCTAGCCTATGTAGTGGTGGCTGCCGGATCAGGAACAAGTTGTTCGTTCAGCAGTAAGGACATTGGGGATGGATCGGGGTCATGTTGGTCTCTATGATGGACTATGCTACAACGCGATGCCGGACTCGCCGCCCTTCTGCCCCCTGAGTCTGCGGTGATGTATGAAACTTAGATTGTTAGCCATTATTCTACTCGTCTGCTTTCCCGGCGTCGCCGGTGCTTGGGGCGAACTCAGCCATCGCGCTATGAGTGAAGCGGTCCAAGCAAATTTGGACGATGCGACACGTGACGCCATTGCGAAGATTGTGGAGCCCGGTCAGCCGCTCGCTGATGGGACGCTCGCCGAGCTATCGGTATGGCCGGATAGGATTAAGGATGTGTCGAAGATGTCCCAGAAGGAGCAGCAGGCTGCGCTCGATTTCAACAGCGCCCATCCGTTGAATCCGAGTTGGCACTTTGTGAATCTCCCGCTCAAGGCTCCGGGCTACCCGAATCTCTCCACTGCAGACGCCAGGGACCCCTTGCGTAAGTTTGTCCGCACGGACCATGAAGCCGGGGATATTGTGCAAAAAGTCACGGATGCCATTCAGATGCTCGAATCGTCGGGCCATCCGCCGGGGTGGACCAAGACGCAGGCGTTAGCGTGGCTCCTTCACTTGGTTGAAGACCTGCACCAACCGCTCCATGTAAGCAGCGGCTACTACCGATTAGGCAACCATAATGTGCCTCGCTTGCCGATGCTTGTCACCCCCGCCGCTGCTGCGCACAAGCATATCGCCTGTGACCGGGGCGGGAATCAATTGCAGTTCGAGAGTTCTCCGACCACGCTTCACAGCGTGTGGGATCATTGTCTGGCACAACTTGAAGCGGGCTTCCCGTGTGCTGCACAGAGCGGTCTGTCTGGTGCCGCGCACAGCAGTCTCTCGGGTGTCGCGACACTCGCGGGGAAGATCACGGCATGGATGCGGGACCCGCCTTCCTCGATAGCCATTCCGGCTGGGGATCACCATGAGTGGGCCCGACGATGGGTCACCGATTCGCTCCATGTGGCGGACGAGGCCGAGGTGTATCGGGTGACGCTGACCAATCCCAGGACCACAGGCGCAGTCGTGAACAACCATCCGGTGGTGCCATGCACTGAACAGGGACAACGCATCGTGTTTTCGATCTCTGCCCCCACCGTCCTGGACGAATACGTGAGCCAATTTCAGCCCGTGGCTGCCCTGCAACTCACTAAGGCGGCGGTGCGATTGACCGAACTGCTCAAGCGGATTCAGTGGAAATAGAGTTGACGGATAGAACCGACCCGATACACTTAAAAAATGACAACTCCTACAAGCAAATACAGCGCTCACCACTATGTGTCGTCAAATTCCCTTTGATCGGAAAGTCTGCTGGACAATTGCCATCCGTGTGCGGCTTTATCCCTTTGCTTTGGGAAATAACATTATTGTTTGTCGTGCCAATAGACAGCACAGCAATCAATCCCACCAAGACAATTCGGACAACGTTTAGCATGTCATCGCCACGCTATTAGCCCTCAGCGGCGGACGCCAGGCTGACCTTCACACCGAGCAGCAGCGCCCCTGGGAAAATCGAACCGCTTGATCCCAATGACGATGAAGAGAGGGGATTGGGGTGAGTGACGGGTCTCGAACCCGCGACCTCCGGATCCACAATCCGGCGCTCTAACCACCTGAGCTACACTCACCACTCGCGTTGCTTCTGCCGTGAGGAAAGAAAAATGATCTTAGCAAAGTACCAATCAATGCGGCAACCCGTTCCACGACAGGCCTCGCCCTTCTACGCGCGCCGCAAGGATGACGCCTCTGCCGCTCGATTCAGTGGAGCATGAGTCAGGAATCACGCTTGGCCGCGCGCAAATCGAATGCGGCCTGCATTTCGGTAAGGATGGCGGACGCGGCGGCGGCCGGATCAGCGGCATCGCGAATCGGCCGGCCCACGACCAGATAATCGGCGCCGGCCGCAATGGTCTGAGACGGGGTCGTGACTCGAGCGTGATCGTCGGTGCCTTTGCCGAGCGGACGCACGCCGGGTGTAACAATAAGCAAATGCGGTCCGGCCTTGGCGCGAATCGCCTCCGCCTCCTCCCCCGATGCCACAACACCATCACAACCCACCTCGGCGGCCAAGGCGGCGCGGGCCGTCACGAGGTCTTCCACGCTGCGTTGCATACCCATATCCCGGAGGTCCTGAGTATCGAAATTGGTGAGCACCGTAACGGCCAGTAGGCGGAGTTGTGAATCGCCTCGTCCTTGCACCGCTGCAATCAAGGCCTTGCGGTTGGCGTGCACGGTCAAGAACGCGACCCCCATATCAGCCACTCGGGTAGTCGCCCGCCGGACCGTCTCCTCAATGTCCAAAAACTTCAGATCCAGAAAGACTCGAAGACCGCGTGTCACCAGCCGGCCCAGCATTTCGGGGCCCGCGACCGTATACAGTTCAAGGCCGACCTTCACGAACCGAATCTGTCCGCCCACCCGTTCCAGCAATCGGTCGGCTTCGGCTGCTGAAGCAACATCCAGCGCGAAAATAAGGCGATCCTTGGCGTCAATCGATGACATGGCGCATCTCGCTCCTCTCTATAATAAACGGCAACAAAGACCCTGCCTGATCCAGTGCCGATACGGCGTCGGCTTGACCATCTCTCGTCGCGTGTGATACAAACCCCCACTTTAACCGAGGAGATGTGTCATGCCCGTAGTTCATAAATCGACAATCAGGCGCGCACGCCAATCGGAACGGCGCCGCCAGCGAAACCGAGCGACATTGAGCGCCGTCAAGAGCGTGGTCAAGAAAGTGCACGAGGCCCTCGAAGGCAAGAAGGCCGATGAAGCGAAGACCTCGCTTCGGGAAGCCACCGCCGCGTTGGCCAAAGCAGTGACGAAGGGGGTCTTGAAGCCGAACACCGCCTCCAGACGGATATCCCGCCTCACCCGGCGAGTCAATGCGATCACCGCTTCACATTCCTGATTGTTCTGACATTCGATACCGTTTTGGGCCTCCCCGGTTTTCTTGCGGCATCGCCGGACGAACCGAGTCTCGGCTTCTCCGTCGCTTTCGGCTTGCGACATAACTGAAGCAGCAGGTCTTCCAATACTCGTTTAGCGGCGCCGCTGCTTCCTCCTTTTAACTTCGAATCGACTTCCATGAACAGCCGGAATGCCTGGCTCATGTGCGCGTCCGAGAATTGCGACAGCACTGCCGCCGCCATGCTCGGATCCATTCTCAATGCGCGGACCGCTTCGCCCGGCCGCCCTCCCCGTTGCACCGAATCCTTCACCTTCCACAAGCGGCGGTATTGCCAAACCAATGCGCCGAGAATGCGCAACGGCGCCTCCCCCGCATCGAGATTTCTGGATAGGATCGTTAAGGCGCGGCCTGACGCCCCGGCTCCGATGGCAACGGTCAGATCGAAGACCGATGCGCCCGGCTCGGTTCCTTTCAGAGCCTGCACATCCTCGATACCGACCGGCCGGCCGGCCGGGACATAGGCCGCCAGCTTCTCAAGTTCGCGGCGCAGCGCGTACAGCGACCCGGCCGCCTCCTTCAAGAGCTGCGCGGCGTCCTCGCGCACGGTGATCCCCAGCGAAGTCGCTTCTGCGTGGATCCACGCCGAGACCTGGCGCTCAGGCAACGGATCACAATCAACGACGACGGCTCTCTGCATCAGCGCCTGCGTCCACTTCAAACGCCGGTCTAGTTTCGCCGCCGCGAAGACCAGAGTCGTGGATTCATGGGGCGCGGTCAAATACGGCAGGCATTTCTCTGTCTCACGCGCCGGCCACTTGTCCGCCTGCTTCAGCACCACGAGACGGCGTGGCGCAAAGACAGGTATCTCCATCGCGCAACTCAAGACCCGGTCCGCGGCATCCTCATCCCCGTGAAAGACATCGCAATTAAAGCCGGCGTCCTGCCCGTCGCCGAGGACGGCGCGTCGCAGAGCCCCGAGCGCCTTGTCGCGCAAATAATCGTCCTCGCCGATCACCGCGTAAACCGGCGCCATAGCCTCACGCGTAGTTTTGGATTCAAGGTCGAGGCTCTTAATGAGAAGCCCCATGCGCTGCCTCCGCCCGGCTCAATCAACAACCCTGTCGCGATTCGATGACATGTCACCTGTACTGTCGCTCGCCGGCTTCTCCGGCTTCCCAGGACGCTGCTGCATCGCCGCATCCAACTGTCCACTTTCGAGATAGAGCAGGTACCGAGACGCGACATCGTCGGCGACAAATCGGCTGGCTTGCTCCAACGCACGGTTCTGAAGAACGCGATTGAACTGAAGATCCTGTGTGATAAAGAACTCCGACTGCCCCTTGACGATTTGCGTCCAGACGACCCGCTTCGTGCGCATCTCCTCAATCTTGACGGTGATAAGCAACTCAACCCGGCTTTCAAAGGTCGTGGTCTGGTCAAAACTCAAGGTCGGCAGCAAAATGCCGAGGATCTGTCCGCTCATGAGGAGATCGGCCGGTTCGGACTCGCCGACGATCTGGGTGCCGGTCCCGCCGGAAAACTCACGACGGATATAATTCGTGAGCTTGATTTCCAGATTGGCTTCAAACGTCCGATTGTCGAATGTCCGGATGGCCATCCGCGGCGGAGGCCCGGTCCTGGCCTCCGTCGTCCCGGCTCCTCCCACGACCGGACCGGCTCCCTGCACCCGAAATTGATAGCCGCACCCGACGAGAAGACCGCTGATCAGGATGACCACACCGGTCCCGCAAATAATTGCCCGCAGCGCCGTCTTCTTGATGCGAGGCACCGTCATACCACGAAATTGATCAATTTATTTGCGACATAGACCACTTTCCTGGCCTGTTTGTCCTGCATCCATTCCCGAATCTCTTCGCGAGCCGCCGCTTCAATTTGTTCCCGCGTGGCGGCCACATCAACTTCGATTTTTCCCCGAAGTTTTCCGTTGACCTGAATCGGGATAATCATGCGATCACTGGCGATGAGGGCCGGATCAACCGACGGCCAGGACTCATGAGCAATGCTGGGAGCGTGGCCGAGTCGCTCCCAGAGTTCCTCGCCGACATGCGGCGCAAACGGAGCCAAGAGCAGGACGAATGATTCGAGCAGCGCCTTGGGTCGCCGATCCAATTTGGTCATCTCGTTGGTGAAGACCATCATTTGAGCAATCGCCGTGTTGAAGCGCAGATCTTCCAGATCATTCGTGACCTTCTTGATCGTCTGGTGAAGCAGCCGAAGATGCTCGGTCCGCGGACTCTCGTCGGTCACCGCAGGACTCAAGGCGCCCTCCTCATCCACCATTAATCGCCAGACCCGATCCAGAAATCGGGTGACCCCTTCAACGCCTCTCGTGCTCCACGGCTTCATGGCTTCGAGCGGGCCCATGAACATTTCGTAGAGCCGCACGGCATCGGCGCCGAACATATCCATCATCTCGTCAGGATTCACCACATTGCCGCGCGATTTGGACATCTTTTGATTGTCCTCGCCCAGCACAATCCCTTGGTGCACCAACTTCTTGAACGGTTCGGGCGTGCTGACGACACCCGCGTCATACAAGACCTTATGCCAGAAACGGCTGTAGAGAAGGTGCAGCACCGCATGTTCGCTGCCGCCGACATAGAGGTCGACCGGCATCCAATAACGCTCTTTCGCCGGCTCCACCAGACCGCCCTTGTTGGCCGGATCGATGAACCGCAAATAATACCAGCAGGACCCGGCCCACTGCGGCATCGTGTTGGTCTCCCGGCGGGCCGGCTTGCCGGTCATTGGATCGGTCGTCCGAACCCAGTCTTCCAAATTTGCCAGCGGACTTTCGCCGGTCCCGGATGGCGTGAACTGGCTCGTCTCGGGAAGCCGCAATGGAAGCTGCTCTTCCGGAAGCGGGCGCGGCTCGCCTTCGATCCAAAGAATGGGAAACGGCTCTCCCCAATAGCGCTGGCGCGCGAACAACCAGTCCCGCAACTTGTAGTTCACGGCTTGTGTGCCTTGACCGAGGGATTCCAACCAGGCGGTAATTTTTGGAATGGCGTCCGAAGGGCTCAAGCCGTTGATGGAGAAAGAACCATCGGGAGCGGCCGAATGCACCACCCTGCCCTTATCGGTATCCGAAAAGGCTTCCTTGGTCACATCGCCGCCTGAAATCACTTCGCGGATAGGAAGCTTGTACCGGCGGGCAAACTCCCAATCGCGTTCGTCATGTCCGGGCACCGCCATGATCGCGCCGGTGCCGTACGTCATGAGCACGTAATCGGCGATCCAGATGGGCAATCGTTCGTCGTTCACGGGATTGACGGCATAGCCGCCCGTGAAGACGCCGGTTTTTTCCTTGTCCAACTCTTGACGCTGAAGATCACTCTTCCGCGCCGTCGCCTCTCTGT
>DASSBQ010000349.1:0-2247 GCA_035698625.1 Nitrospiraceae bacterium | reverse complement strand
GGCTTCAGCGTCTTGATGATGTCGAAGACCTGTGCATCATAGAAATAGATGCCGGTCACCGCGTAGGGGGACCGCGGCACGGCGGGTTTCTCCTCGATGCTCATCACGCGATTCCCCTCGAGAACCGGAACACCGAATCGTTGCGGGTCCTTGACTTCCTTGAGCAGAATTTTGGCGCCCTTGCGCTGGGATCGAAACGTTGCGGCGGCCTTGGCGATATTCCCCTGGATCAGATTATCGCCGAGAACCACGCAGATCGGCTCCTCATCGGCAAAATGTTCGGCCAACCGCAACGCATCCGCGATGCCGCCTTCCCCCTGCTGATAGGTATAATTAAGCGATCGTAACTGAAATTCCTTTCCATTTCCCAGTAATTTCAGGAAATCGCCGGCGCTGTTTCCACCCGTGACCAGCATAATGTCGGTGATACCGGCATTCACCAGCGTTTGGATAGGATAATAGATCATCGGCTTGTCATACACGGGGAGCAGATGCTTGTTGGTGACTTTGGTCAAGGGCAAGAGCCTGGTGCCCAATCCGCCGGCAAGAACGACGCCTTTCATTGATTCCTCTTTGACCGGGTTCCATCGCGCCGTTGCCTGCGTGCGGACATCACGAACAGCACCGTAGAAGCCGCCCGCACCGACACGCTCGACATGGCACATGGAAGCGGAACGCAAGTATGAACGCTTTGGTCTGCAGGCTCAGCCGCACGAGATCTGACATGTCGGGGGATGAAATGTCGGCACCCATTTTTGCAAGGCGGCGATCATGCGGTCGCCGTCGCCGTCGCCGAGCAGACCTTCCAAGTCCTTGAAGACTTCCTCTTCGTAACCGGGAAGCGGGGACAAGCTGTTTACCGCACGCTTCACCTTCGGATGCGCCGTTCCCTCAACCTGCTCCGTCTCCTCGAAAAGTTCTTCCGAGAGCTTCTCGCCGGCCCGGAGCCCGATGAACTCGATCTTGATATCTTTACCCGGCGCGAACCCGGCGAGTTCGATCATTTGACGGGCCAGGTCGACAATGAGAATCTGTTCTCCCATATCGAGCACAAAGACCTCGCCGCCGGTTCCCATCATGCTGGCTTGCAAGACGAGCTGCACGGCTTGCGGAATAGTCATGAAGTATCGGCGAATGTCCGGATGCGTCACCGTCACCGGCCCGCCTGTCCTGATCTGCTCGGCAAAAAGTGGAACGACGCTTCCATTGCTCCCCAGAACATTGCCGAACCGGACGGCGGAAAAGCGGGTATGTCCGAGCCCGTTCATGTTCTGAATAACAAGCTCTGCGATCCGTTTCGTTGCGCCCATGACGCTGGAAGGATTGACCGCCTTGTCGGTGGAGAGAAGGACAAAATGCGTCGCGCCTGAGATCAATGCGGCCTCCGCCACAATGCGGGTTCCAAACACGTTGTTCCGCACCGCTTCGCCCGGAAACTGCTCCATCAACGGCACGTGTTTATGAGCCGCGGCATGAAAGACGATATCGGGGCTCGATGTCCGAAAAAGCGAGGCCACTCGCTCCACATGCGTGATATCCCCGATGATCGGGACAAGATTGAGCGACGGAAAGCGCCGGCGAAGCTCAAGATCCAGGAGATACACGCTGTTTTCGGACCGTTCAAACAGGATCAGCCGTTCCGCGCCGTGCGCGGCTATTTGCCGGCATAGTTCCGCCCCGATGGAGCCTCCGGCACCGGTGACGAGGATCGATTTTCCCTTCAGGAATGACGAAGGAGCGGGATCATATTGAGCCGGCTGGTTGGAATGCTCGGAGCCGGACTCCATCGGCTGGACGCCATGAAGCAACACGTGGCCTTGAAGCATTGGTTGCAAGGATCTCATGAAGGTATCGTCCAACGTGGGACCTTTGAGCCGGCCATGGACGCCATAGCGAGACCGGTCGCTTCAGCCGCCACCATCCTGTAGCAGATGGACAAAAAAAACTCAACCGGTCCTTTACGCTCGGGCCAGGGATTCACATATCAGTCCATCCTTGCAAAGGATGGCGCGGGTCGTTTGCCCCGCGAGATATTCGATTCGTTTGGCCCTGATCGGCTCGGGATGGACGTAGCCTTCGGGACGGAGACGGTGCATTCAGCGAATCGGCCGCTAGTCCGGCTTCATCGCATCGACCACATGTTCGGCAAAGGGAAGCGAAGATGTAAAAGCAGGAGAGACGGCATTGAGCACATGAGTCGAACGGGGGCCCGGCTCGATGATGAAGTCATTCAGAAGATCGGCGGTG
>DASSBQ010000348.1:0-12851 GCA_035698625.1 Nitrospiraceae bacterium | reverse complement strand
GCATCATCCCCCCGACATTCTTGAGTTCCACGAAATGCAACTGAATATCCTGGCGCGTGGTGACGTGTCCCACGCCGGTCGCGGACTGCTCGGCCAATTCCGCGACGCGCCGCAATTGGTTAGCGGTCAATCCGCCGAAGGGAATCTTGATGCGAAACATCTGGACGCCGCCCTGGCGCTGCCCGTAAATGCCGTGCTGCAGCCGGAACGGCTTAAAAATGTCGCCGGACAATTCGCCGGACAACATGCGCTGGGCTTCGACCTCAAAGGCCTCGATTTCTTCAAGGATCACCGGTGGAATCGGGCTTATCTCGATGGATGGGCGGAGACCCGCAACAGGAGTCATGATCGACCTCGCGAATTATGAATCTGGAAAGCCGTCGAGCCTTCCCGCTAAATGTGATACATGATCGAACGTTGTTGTTCGAGCTGGCGTTGTCGTGTCGCAAGCTGTTCGATGGTCACCTCAGACAGGATGCTCAGCTCCGCCTGCTTGATCCGTTCCCATACAGGCGCCAACAACGCATCCAATCTTGGACTTGGACCGATTCGCTTTTCTCCCGTGCCGTTCGGCATGAGCACCGGCCCTTCCAATCCCTCGAGGATATCGGCCAGAGACAGCTGCCCGGGCTTCCGGTTCAACACATAGCCGCCCTGAGCGCCCCGGTGACTATTAATCAGCCCTGCTTTCTTCATCGCGTGGAGCACCTGCTCCAGAAACCGAGCCGGTATTCCCTGACGTCTCGCAATTGTTTTGGCTTGGACCGGCACCTCGCCGTCGTGCAACGCTAAATCCACAGCGGCAATAATCCCATAGGTTGCCCGCAGCGAGATCCTCATTCCTGATTATTCCGATAGGAATTACCGATCTTTATTTATACATGCGCCATTGCTGGCCTGTCAAGACAACGGGATGCGCGCAGCCGCCGCCCCTCTCATCGCTGATCCTTTGAATCCTTCCCGCGCTCTTGCGCGGGGGCCTTCAGTAAAATAAATGAAAGAACCCCCACCGACCATTCATTGGTGGGCATGGCAAAACGTACCATCGCGCCTGACTACACATCTGTATGTACCGCGAGGCGGTGACCGGTTTCGCTTGAGTCGCGTCATGGGGAATCCGGGATGGAACCCGTTGAAATAAATTTCGTGAGTCATCGAGAAGACCCATGCCGGAACTCCGCTCCGAATTTCGTGCACGAAGACACGAAGAGATGCGATTCAGTCATGGGTCCATCAAATAAATGCAGCGGCGTTTAAAGAATCGACCTTCTCTCACACCATGCGCAATAACATGCTCACCTGAAAATAGACTTACGAGCTGGATCAATGCGCTGAATCACCAATTGCTTGCTCGCTGTATGGACCGTAATGCTGGCATTGATCCGCGGCTCCGTGAACCTGCCGATCGGATTTCTCGATTGACAACCTTTCATGGCTGGGCAATAATCCCGCCCTCTTCTTCGTTTGGTACCTTCATGTCGTTGCGCACCTCACCCGTCCTCGTGCTGTTGCTTTCCGGGGACCCAGAAATTCAGACGCAATACAGGGATGTCTTCCGGGACGCAACGATTATTGCCGCGAAAGACATCAATTCCGTGCCGAAAGACGTGCTGAAGCGGACGCTCCACGCCGTCATTGTCGAAACCGGAGCCCACACGCGCAGCGGCGATTTTTCCAAGCTGTTGCATGGCATCGATCCGGGGCAGACCTTAATCGTGGCCGGGTCTCGGCCGGTCCTGAAGCGAACGTCCGCGCTATTGCAGCTGAGCAAGGCGCCAAGAACTGCCTCGGCGAACGGCACCAATCAAACACTGTGCCTGGAGACGTATCTGGAACACAAGGTCGAAGACTTCGTAAAGGGCATGCGAAACGGCTCGGCACAAAATCTTCATCCCATGTTGATGTCGGCGGTCGAACGTCCCTTGATCACACTGGCGTTACAGGAGACGCGGGGCAATCAAATTCAGGCGGCCGAACTCTTGGGATTGAATCGCAACACACTGAGAAGGAAGATCCAGGACCTCCGCATTTCGATCAAACGGGCCAGAACCCATTAACCGCACCAGTTGGGCCGCAGTCCTACTCAGCGACGCACTGATTATACGCACAGGCGTAGACGACACGCCTGGCGGTTTCACGCGAGCCTTTCAAACAAAGGAGGATGCAATGACCAAAGAGGAGTTGATCGCCAAGATGGCTTCTACCGCGGGCATCACCAAAGTCGCCGCGACGACCGCCTTGGAGGCATTCACCGGAGCCGTCACTTCATCACTGAAGAAAGGCAATCGGGTGACTCTGGTGAATTTCGGAACGTTTACCGTGGCGAAGCGGCGGGCACGCATGGGGCGAAATCCGCGCACGGGCGAAGCGCTGAAGATCCCGGCCGCTCGGATTCCGAAGTTCTCCGCGGGAAAAGAATTGAAGGCGGCGGTGAAGTAAGCGGACCGACAGCATCACTCGTTCCCTGAGTTCAATGAGCAGGCGGTGGCGTCGCCGGTATCCGGCGAAGAGCCGCCTGCTCATTTGGTTTTCTTGACACCCTTGTTGAGGCTGTATTAGCATTCGCGGACGATAGGCGCGTAGCTCAGGGGGAGAGCGCTACCTTGACACGGTAGAGGTCGACGGTTCAAGACCGTCCGCGCCTACCATTAATCTCTGATGTGCCCCTGTTAATCCCGTCCAATCATCCGCACCCGGGATTGTTTGGAAGGACCTGCTTTTCTCCGTTAGGACGTACTTGAGTGGTCGCTCAGCATATCCACATTACCTTTCCCGATGGAACCCATAAACAGGTCCCAGCCGGTGGTTCAGTAGCCGACGCGTTGGCTCAGGCCGGAGTGCCGATCGGCGCCGATATCCTCGCGGCCAAAGTGAACGGCGTTCCCACCGATCTCTCGCATCCACTGCATGAAGACGCCACCATTGAACCCTTGACCTTCGCCTCGACCGAAGGGCGCGACGTCTACCGCCATAGCAGCACCCATATCATGGCGCAAGCGGTCAAAGAGATCTTTCCCACGGCGCAGCTCACCATCGGCCCGGCGCTGGAAGAGGGGTTCTACTATGACTTCGCGTTCGACCGCCCGTTTACCCCGGAGGATTTGGCCGGCATAGAGGCTCGCGCCAAGGACATTATCAAACGCGATCTCGGCATTACCCGCACGGAGTTGCCGAAAGAAGAAGCGATTCGTTTTTTTGAATCCCGAGGGGAACACTATAAAGCCGAAATGATCAGGGGATTCGAAGCGGGCCAACCGATTTCGTTGTACAAGCAAGGCGACTTCATTGATCTCTGCCGCGGTCCGCACCTGCCGACTACCGGACGGGTGGGAGTCTTTAAGCTCTTAAGCACGGGCGGCGCCTATTGGCGCGGCGATGAGCGCAACCCGATGCTGCAACGCATTTACGGAACCTCGTTCCCCACCCAGGCGGAGCTGGATGCCCATCTTGCCAAACTTGAAGAAATCAAACGCCGGGATCACCGCAAGCTCGGCAAGGAATTGGATCTGATCACGATCCAGGACGAGATCGGTCCGGGGCTGGTGCTCTGGCACCCCAGGGGCGCGCTGATTCGCTTGCTGATCGAAAATTTCTGGCGCGAGCAACACCTCAAGGACGGGTATGAATTGGTGTATAGCCCTCATGTGGCCCGGCTCGATCTCTGGAAAACGAGCGGCCATGTGGACTATTACCGCGACAATATGTTCGCGACCATGAAGCTGGAAGGCAGTGAGTATCAACTGAAGCCGATGAACTGTCCCTTCCATATCATGATCTATAAGTCCCACCTGCGCAGTTATCGCGACCTGCCGATCCGGTACGGGGAGCTCGGGACGGTGTATCGGTATGAGCGCACCGGCGTGCTCCATGGCCTCTTACGAGTCCGCGGGTTCACGCAGGACGATGCGCATTTGTTCTGCCGGCCGGATCAAATCGAGGCGGAGGTCAGCCGAGTTCTGGATTTCACGTTCTTCATCTTGCGGACGTTCGGCTTCACCGAATTCGAGGTGTTTCTCTCGACGCGGCCGGACAAGTCGGTGGGCTCCGATGAAAACTGGTCGATTGCGACCGACGCCTTGGAAGCGGCGCTCAAGGGCCGTGGAGTCGCCTATCAGATCGATCCCGGCGAAGGCGTCTTCTACGGTCCCAAGATCGATATTAAGATCAAGGATGTCCTGGGCCGCTCGTGGCAATGCTCCACCGTGCAGGTCGACTTCAACAATCCCGAGCGATTTAATTTGGCGTATACGGGCGAGGATGGCAAGCATCATCGGCCCATCATGATCCATCGGGCGTTGATGGGGTCGATCGAGCGATTTTTCGGTATTCTTCTCGAACATTACGCCGGCGCCTTTCCCTTGTGGCTTGCGCCCGTGCAGGCGGTCGTATTGACCATCACCGATAAACAGCAGGACTTTGCAACCCAGGTGGTGAGCGCGCTCAAGAATCAGGGATTTCGGGTTGAACCTGATTTTCGAAATGAGAAAATCGGCTTCAAGATTCGCGAGGCGGAAAAGTCGAAGATTCCCTACATGGTGGTCATCGGCGATAAGGAAGTGCAAGGCGGGACGGTCTCCGTTCGCGGTCGTAGCGGCGCCAACCATGGAAGCATGCCGGTTCCCGGGTTCATTGATTTGTTGCGAAGCGACCTCGCTCCCGTCAACCGTTAATTCAACTCCGTTACCAAGAGGTGGCCTATCGTCCCCAAATTACGAGTGAACCGCGAAATCCGAATTCGTGAAGTCCGCGTCATCGGCCCGGAAGGCGAGCAATTGGGGATTATCCCGACGGCCGAAGCCTTTGCCAAGGCCCAAGAGCAAGGATACGACCTCGTGGAAGTGGCGCCCACGTCCCAGCCGCCGGTATGCCGGATCATGGACTATGGGAAATACAAGTACGAGCTGAGCAAGAAGGACCATCAAAGCCGTCGCCATCAGAAATCGACGCAGGTGAAAGAAATCAAATTGCGGCCGCGGACGGACAAGCATGATCTGGAGATCAAGATTCGGCAGATCAAGGGCTTCTTGGCGGATGGGAACAAAACGAAGGTCACGCTGACCTATCGCGGGCGCGAAATGGCCAATCAGGAAATGGGTCGCACGATGATGGCGACCGTGATCGAACAGGTTTCCGATTCGGGGTCGGTGGAATTTGCCCCCCGGATGGAAGGGCGAAATCTCATCATGATTCTGGCTCCGAAGTGACGCTAATTTTCATGGAAGGATGAAGACGATGAAACTTAAGACACACAGCGGCACGAGCAAGCGGGTGCGGCGGACGGGGACGGGCAAATTGGTCCGTCGGAAGGGCGGCAAGCGGCATTTGTTGACCGGCAAGGCACGCGATCGAAAACGCCGGCTGAGCGGGACGACGCAAGTCCCGTCAACGATGACCTCGGCCGTGAACCGGCTGTTGCCGAACGGATAAGTTCAACATTCATGTAATCGGTGTGGAAAGGAGTCACGTGTTATGCCTCGCGTAAAAGGTGGACCGAAGTCCCGTCAGCGCAGGAAAAAGCGGTTGAAATTAGCGAAAGGCCAGTATGGCGCCAAAAGCCGGCTGTTCCGCACCGCAACCGAATCGGTCGACAAGGGACAAGCCTACGCCTATGTCGGGCGAAAACATCGCAAGCGGGATTTTCGTCAGTTATGGATCGCCCGCATCAGCGCCGCCACGCGCCCGCTCGGCCTTCCGTACAACCGGTTCATCAGCGCCTTGCGCAAAGCCAATATCCTGTTGGACCGGAAAGTCCTGTCCGACATGGCCATTCACGACAGCGCCGGATTCGAGCAGCTCGTCGGAATGGCGAAGCAACAGTTGGCCGCCGCTAAATAGCCTGCCCTCATTCGAGATACACCGGATCTCGTCTATGCTGTGAAGGAGCCGGCAGGCAGCGACCGGTCAGCGGCTTTCGAGAAGCAGATCGAGGTCCACCTCCAACGCGACGGCAGGCATTCCAATCTGCCATTGCTCGAGAACCTCGGGATGAATCTCCCCGAGCAGCCCCACCGCTCGGCCGTCGACTACGATCGAGCCGGCCCGGCCCATGAGGAATGTCGGGTGATCCAGCGCATGCAGCTGATACGGGCAATCCAAATAGTAGAACAGCAGATCGAGGCACGAATGCAGCTCGGAGAAATGAGCTTGTGCGTGGGCGATGAGCGCGCCGAGAACCGTCACAGTCCGGGACCCCACGTCCGCTCCTTCATCGGGGATGGCCACTTCGCCGACCTCGAACAGCCGATGCGGATAAAACGCGCGGCTCGATGCGGCTTCCACATGCAGGAGCGACGGCAACACCCATTGCCGCAGGCAGGCATAGTTCTGCGACATCACATTGTCGACTTCCACCACCCGTCCCCAGGGAGTTCCCTCCACCCTCATCCGCGCGCATAAGTCCGCGCGAGACCCCATGATATTGGCAATGATTTCCTGGAATCCCATCCCGACCATTAAATCCCTGACACGATCCGCCAACTGTTCCAACCTGGACAGATTCCCTACCGTAAATTGGGATGGCATGACCGGCACAAACCCGCCGTATCCTCTGCTGATCGCCACGTCCTCGACGACGTCCACGGCGTGGAGAAAATCATTGCGATAGAAGGGCAGCTGCACGGTGACCGCTTCCTCGCTTGCCTTGACCTCGTATCCGTAACTGACCAAGGAGCTGGAGATCGCCTCCATGCCGAGCGGCTCGCCCAAAGCCGATTCAATTACGGCGAGCGGAATCGTTCGAGGCTCGGCGAAATTCATCGGCGTCGCACAGGTCTGTCCCAGGTCGGTATCGGCCGGATAGTGGATGGTAACCGGCGTGACGGCCGCGCCCCGGTCGGCCAGGTTCGCCGCCAGGATGTTGAGAGTCAACACCACCATCTTCATGTCGGTGCCGGTCACCTCGACGAACAATTCGTCGTCGCCGGCCTTCACTTCGCCCACGTCGCGGCTGTTGATGATGGGAGGGAAGGAAAGCACCAAGCCCTTCGCGTCCCGCAGCAACGGGACGCGGTCCCGTCCCGCAAGAATACCGCCGTACTCCAAGCCCTTGGGATGGACCATGAGGATCTCCGCCGGCGTCATCATCGCATCCATGCCCAAGGGAGTGAAACGAAACTCGTCCGGCGCCACGAGCCCGTAGGTGACGGGGAAGGTGATGCGCGGCAGGCGATAGAGGCCGATAGAGACAGACCGCCGCTTGCGGCCGAAGATATCCGCCAATTTTTCCTGCGTCTGAATGAGCTGCGTTAATCCGTCCTCGGTGACGCGATAGCCGACGGCGAGACACGCAGCGACATAGGGACGCAGCGACTCCAATCCCGGCATCACATTTAGGCGAGGAATCGTCCCATCAAGGCGCTCGTGGGACCAGGCATAGACACTCGGTTTTCCCTGGCGCTTGATCCGGATCTGACGGGCGATGCCTTCACAGCACCACAGATCGGGCCGGTTGCTGTCTTGCAGTTCGATGCGCAGTTCGCCGGTGTCCGGGTTATATCCCTTGAGCTCGCCTTTGACGAGCGCGAGCCATCCCTCCAAGGCGTCCAAGGTCGAAGGCTCGGCGGCGCTGCCGCCGGCCGTCATGAGTGCTTCGAGGTCTTGGCGGTGGACAGTAATGGTCGGCATAGAACGAGGCTCGGCTACCGATGAGGCGCGCGGTTAGAATTTCCTTCGCATGGTTCGAATCAGGTCCAGATCCGTCGTAAAGAGCTCGCGAATATCGTGGATGCCGAGCGCAATCATCGCCATGCGATCCAAGCCCAGGCCCCAGGCGATGACCGGCACCTCGACGCCGAGCGGCAACGTGACCTCCGGCCTGAAGAGACCGGCGCCTCCCAATTCCATCCATCCCAACTGCGGATGCTTCACATGGAGCTCGACCGACGGCTCGGTGAACGGAAAATAGGCCGGCACACATTTGACTTCCCGCGCCTGCGCCACTTCCCGCGCGAACAAATTCAACAATCCCAGGAGGGTCCGGAAATTGATGTCCGAGCCGAGCACAATACCTTCCACCTGAAAGAAGTCCGTCGCATGGGTCGCATCCACTTGATCGTATCGAAAACAGCGTGCGATGGAAAAATATTTGCCCGGTATGTCGGGCGTCGCAGCCATGGTATGAGCCGAGACGGCCGTTCCTTGGCTTCGCAACACCAGCCTTTTGGCGCGCTCGATATCGAACCGATAGCCCCAGCCGGTTGACTCGGCGTCATCGCCGGTCTCATGAACCTGTGCCACCCGGGCGAGATACTGCCCGGCGATCCGGCGCGCATGGGTGGGGTGTTTCACGAAGTACACATCATGAATGTCCCGAGCCGGATGAAACTGCGGCATGAACAGGGCGTCCATGTTCCAGAACTCCGTTTCGACCAGGTTGCCCCGCATTTCTTGAAAGCCCATGCTGACAAGCTTGTACTTCACGCTGTCCAGAAATTCCCGATAGGGATGGCGTTTGCCGGCGGCGATCCGCGGCGCTCGCAAGCTGATCGTGTACTGGCGGAATCGTTTGGTCCGCCAGGCCCCTTCTTTCAGGAGTTCCGGGGTCAGCTGGGACACTTCCTCTTCGATTCCCTGTTGCGCAAGTTGCTGAGCCGCCGCCCGGCCTTCGGTAGTCAGCGCGACGGTGCGTATCACCCGTTCGTCGATACGGAACGGCTCGCGGGTGTTGCCCCGCCGGACCGCATGCTGCTGAATCACGTTGCGGGTTGACTCCGGGAAGGTGTGAAAATTCCGAGGCGCGGCGCGCAATTCCTGCAACAGGGTCCGAATCGTTTCGGCAGTCGGACTTGGCCGTCCCGTGGCTTCGAGGCATCCTCCCTGCACAATGAGAATAGCCCCTTCCTTCTTCAGCACACCGACCGCTCCGCTGATATCGCCCGGCTCGAATCCCTCGTTCTTCTGGATATCCTGAAGCGTCAGACGATTGCCGGTGTGGCCCGCATCCCGCGCCGCGTCCAGCACTCGTTCAATCGGAGTCTTGGACCCAAGGTAGGCCTCGCCGACCTTCGTCAGAGAGACGGACTGAGTCACGGATTCCGATTCAATGTGAATCAATCCCTTCGCCAGCAGCCATTCAACCGCCATGCTGAGCTGCGACGGTTCCAACACGGAGGCTTCGGTCAGTTCCTCGATCGAGGCGGCGGAGGGGCGCGAACCCAACGACGTGAGGACTTTGAGTTCGAGAGGGTGGAGGCTATCGATCAGCGACGACGTGCGCACTCTGCCTCGCTCATTAGTGGGCGGACGCCGGGGTGGAAGATCGGGACACTGTGGGGTCGCGGTCGCCGCCGCGGAGCGCTCGGATGGTCGCCGCATAGTCATTGCCGCAAAAGACGGCCGATCCCGCGACAAGAATATCGGCGCCCGCCACGACGATAGAGGCGGCATTGTCCGGCTTGATTCCTCCATCGACTTCCAACAGCGCCTGACTCTGCGCGTGATCAATCAGCTGGCGCGCCCTCGCAATCTTGCGCAACGACGACGGAATGAACGCCTGGCCCCCAAAACCGGGATTTACCGACATGATCAAGACCAAATCCGCGTCGCTCACGATTTCCTCGAGCGTCATCAACGAAGTGGCGGGATTCAACGTCACCCCCGCCTTCATGCCGCGCTCTTTGATCGCTTGAACTGTTCGATGAAGATGCGGGCAAGCCTCCACATGCACCGTCAGATAGTCGGCGCCGGCGTCGGCAAACTCCCCAATGTACGCATCCGGGTTCGTGATCATGAGGTGGCAATCCAGCGGCAGCTTCGTCACCTTGCGCAACGCTTCGACCACCAAGGGGCCCACGGTCAGATTGGGCACAAAATGCCCATCCATCACATCAACGTGCAACAGATCGGCCCCTCCTTGCTCGACCAAGCCGACCTCATCGGCCAGTCGTGCGAAGTCGGCGGATAGAATCGACGGGGCAATGCGGACCGGTTGCGATGCCATTACCGTTCCTTTCGCAGCCGAGCCGCATAAAATCCATCCATGGAAAACGCGTTACCCATCGTAGAGAGATCTCCTTGCGGTGTTATGAGCGGCAGACCAACCGGGGGCAGCCAGGACCCGACGTGCTCACGATGAAATTCGTGATGGGCGCGACAGAACTGATCAATAACCTGTTCGGTTTCCTCTGGTTCCGTCGAACAGGCACTATAGACCAAGCACCCGCCGGGCCGCAAGAGACGGGCCACCGTCTCGAGCAAGGCGGATTGCGTCCGATGGTGCTCCAGCAGGGACGCAACCTGCTTGTGCCATTTCCCTTCCGGATGTCGGCGCAGCACGCCGAGCCCGCTGCATGGCGCATCCAAGAGAACTCGATCAAACAGAACGGAAACAGTCCCACTCATCAATGGCGGTCGGTGGTGCGCCTCGATGACCGACGCGGCGGTGCTGATTACCATATCGCCCAGCACCGGCCTGACGATCGAGATGCCCAGACGGTCGCAGTTCTCACCGATCAGGCGCAATCTCGCTTCATTCCGGTCGACCGCGACAATCTCGCCTTGATTCTTCATGAGCGCGGCCAGATGAGTCGCCTTTCCTCCCGGGGCGGCACAGGCGTCAAGCACACGATCGCCCGGCTGAGGATCGAGGAGCAACGGAATGAGTTGCGCCGCTTCATCCTCGACGTAGAGCCCGCCCTCGTCGAACATCGGCAACGACTGTACCGATTGGTGTCGGTCGACGGACAAGCCATAGGGACTGACCGGCGTAGGCTTCACCGTACAACCGGCCTGCAGGCACCGGTCCAACAACGCTTCTCGCGTGGTGCGCAGGGTATTGATCCGCAAGCTCAACGGAGGCGGTTCCAACGACGCACGGCACCAGGATTCGGCCTGAGGCACGCCAAGCCGTTCGATCCACCGCTGGACGAGCCAGGTCGGACAGGAGTATCGAACGGCCAGCGCCTGGACCGGATCTTGATGCATATCCGGCCATTCGGGAGACGGTGCTCGCGCCAACGACCGCAGCACGGCATTGATAAATCCGCTCCAGTCCCGGCCGAGTTTCCTACCGACCTCTTTGATGAGCCGGACCGACTCATTGACCGCCGCGGACGTCGGAATCTTCTCCATATAGAGAATTTGGTAGGCGCCGAGCCGGAGCACCATTTGGACGAGAAGCGGCAGACGGCCCACGGGCCGATCACTGACGGAACTCACGCGCCAGTCCAGCGTGGCCCGATACCGCTGCACCCCATGCACCAGATGGACGGCAAGCGCCCGGTCGCGGACATCGAGTTTGGCCTCGGCGATGAACCGCTCCAGCGTCTCGTCCGTAAGAAGGCCCGCCTCTTCCGTGGACATGAGGATGCGAAGAGCAGCCAATCGTGCGGATGATCCGGTGGATCGTGGTGTTGGCTGCGCCGATTTCATATGGAAGATCGTGACACGAAGCGGAGGCTGGAGGCAATCGTCAGGCGGCGACCGCACTGCGCAGA
Organism: Nitrospiraceae bacterium; assembly: GCA_035698625.1. Taxonomy (GTDB): domain Bacteria; phylum Nitrospirota; class Nitrospiria; order Nitrospirales; family Nitrospiraceae; genus DASSBQ01. The sequence continues at coordinate 1,419 of DASSBQ010000348.1, read as the reverse complement.
CTTACCGAGGCGCGTCCTGCGCACTGGCGGCAAGACGCATGTTGGAAGAAATCTTATGACCCGCGAGGTATTGTCCCACCGCCATGCGCCGGCTATTGGCAGGTTGCAGCTCCGTTATCAGGATGGCGCCTTGTCCGGTTGCCACGACAATACCGTCTTTCGTGGCAGACATGACCTGGCCGGGAGGAAATTCCGAAGAAGATTCCGTCACGGCGGCACGCCAGATCGTCCACCGTTCGTCCCCCGCGAACGTAAAGGGTCCCGGCCATGGCGACAGCCCACGAATGCGCCGCTCGATTTCTACAGCGGAACGTGTCCAGTCAATAAGGCCGTCTTCTTTCTTCAACAGCGGAGCAAGGGTGGCCTGGGTATGATCCTGTTGTCTCGGCGCAAGCGTTCCCGCCTTCAACTGCTGGATCGTCTCGACCAGCAACCGCCCCCCGACGTCGGCCAGCCGAACCGATAGAGAACCGGCGGTATCGTCGGCCAAAATCGACACCGATTCCTGCAGCAACATCGCTCCGGTATCCATGCCTTCATCCATCAGCATGGTCGTAATCCCGGTCTCGGTTTCTCCTGAGATGACCGCCCATTGAATAGGACCGGCGCCGCGAAACTTTGGAAGCAGCGATCCGTGCACATTGATGCAGCCGCGCGGCGGCATGGTCAGGATCACTGGAGGAAGGATTCGGCCGAATGCCGCAACAGCGATCAGATCCGGCTGCCATGCGCGGAGTGCGTCCAGAAACACCGGGTCTTTCATCTTGACGGGTTGAAGGATGGGAATCCCCTCCCGTTGACAGAGCGACTTGATCGGCGACATGGCGAGCGCCTGCCCGCGCCCCTTCGGCTTGTCCGGCTGGGTCACGACGCCGGCGACGTGATCGTCAGATTTCAGCAGCGCTTCCAGTGACGGCACCGCGAAGGCCGGCGTCCCCATAAATACGATGCGCATGCGTTCGCTTTACCATCCTGTCGCAGCGAAAGCAACGGCGCGCCGTTTCCTTGACTTACGTTTCTGCCGTTTGTTAGCATCCGACCGCGGGGTGGAGCAGCCTGGTAGCTCGTTGGGCTCATAACCCAAAGGTCGAAGGTTCAAATCCTTCCCCCGCAACCAACGCTATTTGAAGTCCTTCCTGCCGCCAGCTCTAGCAGCCCTTCATAGTGCCCGAGTGCCCGACTATCTCGGCTTCCAGATGATCTTCGGCTCTCGGCAGCAACCGATCTCCTCAACTAACTCACGAATCTGCTCGCGCATCGGATCGATATGGCGCTGCGGACATGCGTACGCCGGTTCACGATCGCCTCGCAGCGTTCCTGCGCGCGCGCCAGCAACATGACGACGCGGTCGAACTTGTCGACGCCTTCCGCATACCAGGAAAAGATTTGTCGAACCCATTGCACCTGCTTGTCGTCGAT